>QIMA01000599.1 GCA_003233535.1 Rhodanobacteraceae bacterium | reverse complement strand
CTCAGTCGGGTGTATGAACCACTACACCGCTCCTTTAGAAAAACCACTGGACAACCAATGTCCTGCGCGAGCATCGCGCGAGTTCATGAAACAGCCGGGCTAGACGCATGGGCATGCCAAAGACGTTGCAAATTGCATTTGATCGCGAATGGAAGCTCGCACTAGAGCGCCGCCGCAATCGGGAGTTCGAAGCGGCTTTCGCTCATCTGGAGCGCGCGCACATCATCGGCCAGCGCTACACCGGTCCGCACTTGCGCAGCCACGTAGCCATGTGGGTTGTCGGCCTGCAGCGCCGCGACTGGCGCGAGGTTTGGGGTCAACTGCCGCGGATGCTCGCCGCGCTGCTGTTCAGCCGAATCTGGGTGCCGATTGGCAATACCGGTGGCGCCAACGTCAGCGCAATCAAACCGATGCCAGTTCCTGCAGATCTACGCCGATTGCTGGCGGAGGAAAGCTAGATCTGCTGAACACCGCCAACGGGCTGGCGCGAGCGATTGAAAAGCAACGCGCCGTCCGCTAGCGCAGAGACATTTCCAAGCTATGCGATCAGTGGGCAAATTCTCGGTGCAGTCCCAGACTGCCACGTTGATCTTGTTGCTGATGGAATTGGTCTGATACTAGGTGCGAAAAGTTGGCATAGCCAATATTCAGATTCCGAGTGCGATGAGATCGAGCTGCTTCTGGAACAGGGCACTAGGCTGCGTTGCGCAAAGCAGCGAAATAGACGTCCTCGAGGTTGGCCTGTGTAGCTCGGAATCCGCTGGGCGCACCGTTCGCACTGTGGACTCGCGCCACGGTTCGGCCTGCGTTCAGATGAGTGGATAGCAGAGTAACTCCGTCGGCCAGATGGTCCGCCTCAGTAGGCTCGATTTCTCGCTGCCAGACTTGGCCCTCGATCTCGGCCACCATGGCCTTGGGTTCGCCGTGCGCGAGCACGCGACCCTTGTCCATCACGGCCATCGCGGCGCACAGTTCGCGCACGTCGGCGACCAAATGGGTCGACAGAATCACCACTGCGTCTTCGCCGGTTCTTGCCAACAGGTTGAGGAAGCGACGCCGCTCCTCTGGATCCAGGCCGTTGGTTGGCTCGTCGACAATGATCAGTTGAGGGCGACCCAGCATGGCCTGGGCAATGCCGAAACGCTGTTTCATGCCGCCTGAGTAAGTGCCAAGTTTCTGCTTGCGCACGTCCCACAGATTGGTCAAGCAGAGCAAGGCTTCCACTGACTGCGCCCGCTCGGCTGCGTCGTCTATGCCCTTGAGGCAGGCGAAATGGTCGAGCATAGTGGCTGCGTCTATCCGCGGATACAGTCCAAACTCCTGCGGCAAGTAGCCCAGTAACCGGCGGACCCGCTTGGGTTCGGCGAGTACGTCTACGTCATCCAGGCGTACTTCGCCACTGTCTGCGGTTTGCAGCGTCGCCAACGTACGCATGAGGCTAGACTTGCCGGCCCCATTGGGGCCAAGCAGACCGAACAGACCGCGCTCAATGTTGAGATTGATTCCGCGCAGCGCATGAACGCCATTGGCGTAGGTCTTGGACAAATTGCTAATGGCCAGCATGGACTAGCTCCTGCGTAGTGACGGCTGTAGAGGTAAGGGTGATGTCGCGTTGATTGTCTGCGGTGTCGACTTCCAACAGTTTTCGGCCGGGATCGATGGCCGCATGTACGGCGAGCGTGTCGATTTCAAAGCGCAGCGTCTGTACGTCGCCGCTCAACGTCCGCGTATAGCTGGCAATCGGCGCCTGCTGCTGGGCGTCCGCATAGAGAACGACCTCGAATGGCCAGTCCAGAGGCAGTGTGCTGAGCTTGCCGTGGCCATCGTCGCGCAGCTTGCTCCCAGAAACCCGGAGTGTGACCGCGTAGCGGTCGTCGTCCAGAGGTTCATAGCTGGCATCCAGCAGCCGTAGATCGGCCAGACTGATGTGCTCGAACAGATCGTCAATCAGTGCGCTTTGGTCGGGCGCTGCGGCGCGCAAGTGATCCAGTAACTGCGTGCTGGTCGGGTACGGCGGGCCGGCAAAGCGCGCACTGTTCAGGTATGCCGCCAGCGCTTGGTTGAGTGCATCCTCGCCGATTGCGTCGCGCAGTTGGAGCAGGACCAGTGGGCCCTTGCCGTAGTGCACGTAGCCTTGGTTTTCGACCAGCGCTAGCGGCATTTCCGCAATGCGCTCTTGGGAGCGGCCGCGCAGATAAAGATTGCGGTTGATTTCGCGGTAGCGGTTGATGCTTTGCTCCCCGTACATCTCGCTCAAAATTAGCGCCGCTGAGTATTGGCACAGGGATTCGGCAACCATTGTCGCGCCCTGAGTATCGGCAGGCACTAACTGATGATTCCACCACTGATGCGCGACTTCGTGCGACAAAATCGCGGCCAGCGGGTCGTACTCGGCGTTCTCGAGATTGAGCGAGTAGCCCATTAACTCGGAGTAGGCGATCACTTGGCCGAACGAAAAGGCGATCTGGCCGTGGAAACTGGGGATCTCGACGATGCGCAGCTGCGGATGTGGGTAGCGACCGAAGTGCTTGCTCATGTAAGCGAGGCTGGCCTGGGTGACCTTGATCATGCGATCGATATTGGCCTCGTGCTCAGGGTGGTAGAGCATCTCGATTTCGA
>QIMA01000145.1 GCA_003233535.1 Rhodanobacteraceae bacterium | reverse complement strand
GGTTTGCCGCCACGTACAGCGGCTGATCGAGTACCCAGGCTCACTGCAGGTCTTGGAATTCGCCGACGGTCGCGCGCAGTTGGTGGGCATCCGCGCCCTTTCTGGCGGTAAGTTGGTCGGCCACCAGCTCAAAGAGTTGCCGGATCACCTACCGCCCGGTGTCGAGGCGCGAGTGGTTGCCATTTTTCGCGACGGCCGGCCGTTGGCGCCAGACGGCGACACGACAATCGAGCAGGATGACGACGTCTTTTTTCTCTCCGATAAGCGCAATCTGCGCGCGATGATGGCGGAGATGCGCAGCGCCGAGAAGCCGGCCAAGCGGATCATGCTGGCCGGTGGCGGCAACATCGGCAAAGCGCTGGCGATGGCCCTGGAGAAAACCTATTACGTCAAGCTGATCGAACGCTCGCGTGAGCGTGTACGCCAGGTGGCCGAAGATCTGGATTCCGCCATCGTGCTGTCTGGCGACTGTGCCGACGAGGATTTGTTGATCGAGGAGAATATCGACCAAACCGACGTCTATTGCGCTGTGACCAACGACGACGAGGCCAATATTTTGTCCGCAATGTTGGCCAAACGGTTGGGTGCCAGACGCACCATTTCGCTAATCAACCGCCCCGCCTATGCCGACTTGGTTGAGGGCGGGGCGATTGACATCGCCGTGTCGCCGCAGCAGATCACCCTGTCAGCGCTGCTCTCGCACGTCCGCCAGGGCAACATGGCGCAAGTTCACACCCTGCGCCGCGGTGCGGCCGAGGCGATCGAGGCAATTGCAGTGGGCGAGCGCGGCACATCGCCGCTGGTGGGGCGGCGTATTGATGAAGTGAATCTGCCGCCCGGCGCGATCATCGGCGGGCTGGTCCGTGGCGAACGCTTTCTGCAGGCCCATCACGACACGGTGATTGAACGCGACGACCACGTGATCGTATTCGTCAGCAATCGGCGCCACGTGCGCGCGGTGGAAATGCTCTTCCGCGCTCGGCCGACGGCGATTTAGAGGCCGACGACGATGTCGCAGCGTTCACGAGCGATCCTGCGCGCGGTTGGCGGCGTGCAAACGGCGGTTAGCGCCATCACGCTGCCGTCGCTGGTCCTTGGTATTTCCGATGGCACCTGGGTGGCTTTCGCCGAGGGTGGGCTGCTGATGTTTGCCACCGGCGTTGCTTTGATGATTTTAGGCGGTGGGGCGAAGTCTGAGCTGCGGCTGCGTGACGGTTTCTTGGTCACCGCTTTGGCCTGGATGATCAGTTCCTTCACCGCCGCCTGCCCGCTGATCTTGGGTCCGCCGCATTTGTCGATTACTGACGGCGTGTTTGAAGCGGTGTCGGGTCTGACCACAACCGGGGCGACGGTCATCATTGGCCTGGAAAATCTGCCCAAGAGCGTGCTGTTCTACCGCCAGATCATGCAGTTCTTCGGCGGTATGGGGATCGTGGTTCTGGCAGTCGCGATTCTGCCCACGCTGCGCATCGGCGCCACCCAGCTAACCAAAGGCGAGACCACCGGCCCGGTTAAAGACACCAAGCTGACCCCGCGCATCGCCGAGACGGCCAAAGCGCTGTGGATAATCTATGTCGGTCTGATGTTGGCCTGCACGATGTCTTATTGGCTGGCCGGGATGAATTTCTCGGACGCCGTGGACCATGCTTTTTCCACCGTTGCCACCGGCGGGTTTTCCACCAGTGATGCGTCTTTCGCGCGCTTTGACAGCGTGCTGATCGAACTGGTGGCGGTGCTGTTCATGGTCCTAGGCAGCGTTAGCTTTGCGCTGCATTTCGTCGCCTGGCGGCGCGGCAGCCTAAGCGCCTACATGCGTGACGCGGAATTCCGTTCGTTCTTGGTGATTTGGCTGGGCTCCATCGTCGTGGTGACTTTGGGTCTATGGCTGTACGGCGGCTACGACAGCCCAGGTCGCTCCTTGCGGCAGGCGCTGTTTCAGGTGACATCGAACATCACCACCACCGGTTATACGGTTGCCGACTTCAGCGCCTGGCCGGCGTTTTTACCCGCTTTCATGATGCTCATTGCGATGATTGGCGCATGCGCCGGTTCCACCAGCGGCGGCCTGAAAGTGATCCGCGTGCTGATCGTGGCCAAACTGTCGGCGCGCGAAGTGATGCGGGTAATCCACCCGCGCGGCGTGTTCATCGTCAAACTCGATCGGCGGGCGATTCCAGACAGCGTGCTCGAGGCGGTTGCCGGATTCGTCGCCGTATTCTTCTTTTGTTTCGTGTCGATGAGCCTGCTGGTGATGGCAAGCGGTGAAGACTTGGTCACTTCTTTTGCCGTGATTGCCTCTAGCATGGCCAATCTAGGCCCTTCTCTGGGCAACGGTGCAGCGACGATGGTGCCGCTCAACGATTTTGCCACCTGGGTGTGTACCTTCGCGATGATCGTCGGCCGGTTAGAGGTGTTTACCGTGCTGGTGCTGCTCACGCCGGCCTTCTGGCGCGAATGATGAACTGGCGTGCGCGCGGATTTTGGCTGTTCTTGCTGCTGCTGGGTGCGCTGCCGCTGTCGGCGTTGCGCGCGCTCGGTGGCGCTATCGGTCGGCTGTGGTGGACGCTGGACAATCGCGGTCCGCGGGTTGCGCGGCGTAATCTGCAGCTGTGTTTGCCCGAGTTA
>QIMA01000540.1 GCA_003233535.1 Rhodanobacteraceae bacterium | reverse complement strand
GACGGGCAGGGCAAAGCACCGGGTTCGAGTGCCGATAGTCAAACGAACTCAGTGATCGCGACCATCCTGCGCGCGGCTCGGACGGTATTCCGCGATTCGCAACCGCCAAGTGAGCTCGCGACCGATGGCTTTGAGACGTCAGATGTGCTGTCGGAAATCGGCTTTGAAGGTTCGGGTCTGCGTGAGGAACGCGGAGATGAATGAGATCGCGACGGCCATTCTCTTTCTCGCCTCTGCTTCGGCATCTACGTCAGATTGCACAGCCGATAACACGGGCGCTGAGAAGATCGCGGTTACACCTGACGTGCGCCCAACGGACGGCGCGAGCTGTCGAATCGTTGGTGCCGGCGAGTTAGAAGGGTTGAGAGGCTTGGAGTTTGTCGATGTTAGGCCGCAGCCAGTGCGGCAGAGCGTCACCGGTGCTCTGGGTTCGGGCGCATCTTTAGCGTTCGATGTTCGGCGAGACGCTGATCTGGCTGCTTTGCTGAAGGCCATTAAGCACCCTTTCGTCGATTCGGAGTCCACCCGTGCAGCGATCAGACCAGTTTTTGGGAGCGCCGCGTAATGCGCAAGTTTGGAGTGTTACGAGCTTTGGTCTGGCTGGCGTTGATCGCCACGCAAGTGCCCGCATTCGCTACCGACGTGAGTGGCGATATCACGATCGACACCACCTGGTCCAGTGCTGCTTCGCCATTCAACGCCACCGGTTCGGTTCGCGTCATCGGTGGTGCGGTTTTGACGATTGAGGCGGGTGTCTCGGTGTTGATGGGTCCGGGAACGTCGTTCACCACCTTCGGTGGTCGAGTCCAAGCCCTCGGAACCGCCGGAAGCCAGATCATTTTCACCTCAGTAAACGATCAGGCTGGCGCGCCGGTGAGCGCTGCGCCGGGAGATTGGCAGCAATTTCAGGTTTTGTCTGGCAGCGGACAAAGCGCCTCAAGCCTTGCCTTTGTCACCATACGTTTCGGACTAGGGATGCTGATCAACAATGCATCGCCGACGCTTGATGGCATCACCCTGGAGGACAATGCAGGGCCGGCCATCACGATAGACCTCTTATCTTCACCCAGTGGAACGGTGACTGCCGCACGCAACAGTGTAAACGGGATCGTGGTGCCCGCCGGCGAAGTCACTCAGCACACGCGTTGGTCATTGCTCGGCATCCCCTACGTGGTGGCCGATGGCATCTTGCATGTAGGCGCGCGCCCTGCAGCTGTGACCATGGCGCCGATCTCCCGCTTTTTAGCGCCAGGTGAAACGAGCGACTTTCTTGTATCACTCGCCGAGCCGGTCGAGCTGAGCACGACCGTTACGATGTCGTCAACGGCGCCGGGTATCGCGACTGTGGAACCCGTCGTCACGATCCCAGCGGGCGCTTTTTCAGCGCTCGCCCCAATTGAGGCGGTGGCCGGTGGCAGCGCGACGATCAGTGCGACCGTTGGCGCGGATTCGGCGGTCGCGACGGTTACGGTGGCCTCTCAACCCCAGCTGATGCTGCCGACTGTATTTTCGCTTTCGGCTGGGCGTACGCGCGGTATTTCCCTGTCACGCAGTCCGTCATCTTCTTTCGCTACTCCGGTCACCGTCACTCTGATGGCGGACCCGGCGGGATTGGTACAGGTTCCGGCAACGGCGCTCATCCCAGCCGGCACGGCCAGCGTCAACGTGCCGTTCGCTGGAATCGCAGAGGGTTCTGCGGTGGTTTCCGCCAGTGCTGTGGGCTATTCAGATGATTCATCGGCAATCACCGTCCTGCCTTTGACCATGACTTGGCCGTCACCGCTCGTCGTTCCGATTGGCTCCGTAGTTGCACGACTTTCCTTTTCTGACGTAGCTCCGCCCGGTGGGATGACGGTCACCTTGGATAGTTCCGATCCAACGCGACTCACGCTGCCAGCAAGCATGCCGGTACCGGCTGGCGCGACTGGGCTGAACGTGCCGTTGACTGGGCTGCTGGAGGGCCCTGCAACGCTGACAGCGAGCAATGCCAGCTACGGCACGGCCGCCGTCGACGCCACGGTTGAGGAAATTTCAGTCAGCTTTGATATTGCCTCGCGCCTGATCCCCGCCGGTTTTACCGAACCATTTACGGTGATCTTGTCGCGCCCGGCACCGCAGGGCGGAGTCGTCGTCTCGCTGAGTTCCTCTGATCCTGCCGTCGCTAGCGCGCTTCAATCGAGTGTGTCTATTGCCGCCGGGCAAAGCGCAGCAGCGGTAGAGGTGAGAGGGTTGGCTGAGGGAGTTGCCACGATTGTGGCCAGCGGTACCAATCTGACGCCTGGGGAATTGGCGCTCACCGTTGGACCGCCAGCGGCGTTGCGCTTTTTGCAACCAAGCAACACGGTAGGTCGCGGATTGCGCTCGCGCACCACCCGAATTCAGCTGCGCATGGGTGAGGCAGAGTTCAGGCCCAGACGAAACGTCGAGGTAAGCTTCACCAATCCCGATAGCGCATCGCTAACGCTTCCAACGATGGTTACCGTTCTCGCCGGTGCCGCCCAGAGCGAAGTGGCGACCGTCGGAAACCTGGTAACTTCGAGCCCAATTGCCGTCAACGCAGAAGCGCTGGACGTGCAAAGCACAGCCATACCCCTGGAAGTGAGCGTCGTGGAATCCACGCTGACCATCGAAG
>QIMA01000030.1 GCA_003233535.1 Rhodanobacteraceae bacterium | reverse complement strand
CCAGCAGCCAGAGCAAAGTAATGCCGAGGACTGTGCGCCAATTCACAGTGGCAATCCGGTTAGCAAACTCTGGATTGCCTCATCGGCGGCACCCGCTTCGCGCAGGTCACCGCGCTGGGCAATCAACAAATTGAACCAAACCACCTTGCCGTCGCGCAAGTCTACCAGCGTAGCGACTCCGATCTGCTTGCCACCGCCAGCGCCGATGCCGAGCAGGGGGCCAAGCACCATCAGCGCCTTGCGTCCGGCGGTTGCGTAGCTGTCTCGGACCAGGGTGAACAGGGCGTAGCGCGCTTGTTCTGGTGCCTGCAGCGCGCTCACTCCGGGGCCCAGCGTCCAGTCAAAGCGATCGCGCTTGGTGGGCAGTAGTTCGGGTGCCAGTTCGGCGCTGAGGATGCTGTTGGCCAAGGCCTGATAGAGCAGCTCGATCTGGCGGCGCTCATCGCGGGCAGATGGGTCGGGTAAGTCAGGCAGGCTGAGCACGTTTGCGCCGCTGGCGGATAGGTGCCGATCCAGCCCGCGCAAGACATGCCGCTTGGCCTGCTCGGTCCAGTCAGCGCGAGCCTCGCTGAGCCCGCTGGGCAACAGCGTAAACAGCTGTACATCCGGATCGATCACCACCACGCCAACGCCGCGTCCCAATGCCGCGCCGCTATTTATACCGTCGGCTAAGCGCGCCCGCGTAGATACGCAGCCACTGCTAAGCAGGGCGAGTACAAGCACGCAAAGCGTGAGCAATCCAGGTGCAGGTATTTGCATGGGTCTAGGGTGCGACGACGGCTCAAAGGGTGCAAGCTTCTCAGCTCCTTACGTGAGCGCTCGCCGACGGGTGCTGCATAGACTGTCAGGCTACCTGAGCCGGCAGATGGCCATGTTGAGTAGTGGCTGCCAAGAAAAATCCTATCGTCAGCATCAATGCGGCGGAATACCTGCACACTGGCCACAATGCAACTCACCCGTTCGGTAGTGGTAGCGGCTTGCGGCACGCGCAGGGATTTCCTGGCCACAGGCATCACAAACCGTGTCAATCTCAAGGTGCTCGATCGCATCGGTGAGCAAGGGCTGTTCCACCCCGTCGGTGAAGATTCCGCGAGGCGAGTGTTTGACTATCTCTGCGCGGAACAGTTCGTGTAGGCCCAGCCATCGGCGGGTAGCAGATTCCGACAGCCCATGCTCGCCAAGCACGCGCTCAAACAGGGCTTCTCGATAGTCGAACAACTCGTCGGAGATAACCATCCAGTGGTGCGCGTTATACGGATTCATGCCGAAAAAGTTGCGTTTGCCCGAGAATAGGTCGGCAAGAAACTCATACTGTTTTCGTACAGCCCGTTCTACCGTGACATGTTGGAAGAACGGTGCCAACCGATCATCAGCATAAACGCGACCGTAGAAGTCCGTGAGTATTTCAGTAAGTCCAGGACCGTACTTCAGCTCCGCCCACAGCGCTGGGTCTTGAGTTATCCCCGCGATTTTGGCGGCATCGTTAGGTGCGCCAGGTGTCGAGGGCAGGAATGGGTCCGCGTGAATCCTTTCTCGCCGCGCTCCGGCGACAATAGCCATGTGTCGAGCTTCCTCCACCATGTCCGGGTTTCCGCAAAGAAAGATCTCCCAGTTCGATAGCACTTCCCGATTGTCGAAGGCTGGCGGAAGGATGCGCCCTGCACCGAACTCGGCACTGCTCTCGTTCCCGCTGACATATGGCCCATATCGAAACTGCGGAAACTGAGTCTGCAGTTCCCGGAATTCCCGTTCGAGATACAGGTCCTTGGAGCCGCGTACTCCGTGATACAGATAGATATCCGCCACATGTCCTTGTTCGAGTGCATCACGGGTGATTCCCAGCAAAGCGCCCGCTCCTACGCCGGTGGCGAGCATGAGCATGGGCCGGTCGCGCATTCTAGGTTGGTACCAACAATCCCCGGATGGGCCACGTATCTGTAGCCGCTGGCCCGGTGCTGCATGCTGTGCCAGCCAGTGACTTACCCCTGAGCCGGGGTAGTGGCGGACCTGGATTGTGAAGAAGTAATTCTCCTGTGGCAGGCTCACGATCGAGTAAGGCCGGATCAACCCATCCTCCAATATAACTTCGATGTGTTGCCCGGCCGAGTACTTCAGCTCTCGGTTCGGTGCGATGTCGATCTCGATGACGTTGGCGGTTCGCCAGCGACTGCCGAGAATCTCGGCCTCCACGGATCGATGTTCGGCATCCGGCGGCGCCAATCGAATGTCACCGCAGGGCACACAGACGCAGGCAAGCACATGTCCGTTTGTCAGCAGTGCCCGCGCACCCGCGTGCGAGGTTTTCACTTCGCCCTGGGCCAAACGTTGTATGCAAGACTGACAAGCGCCTTTGCGGCAGGAATATGACACCTGCGCACCTTGACGCCGTAAAGACTCCAGTATGGTTTCACCGGAATCTGAGGTGTATTGGACGCCGTCCATCTCTATTTTGAGCATGGTGAGCAATTCTATGGCAGAGAGTCAGCGGGGAAAGGTCGCAGAAAGGGCGAATGCGCAGGCCTTGGTATAGCCGAGCACCAAGCCCAACCGCGTCTCGTGCGTTGCCAGCACGGCCAGGATCAGCAGATTGCCACTTTCCGGCACTGACGACATCACCAACTTGCCCGATGCCCCC
>QIMA01000157.1 GCA_003233535.1 Rhodanobacteraceae bacterium | reverse complement strand
GATCTCAAGGCCCCGTGCGCGGCTAGAGTCTTCAACACGCTCTGTAGTTCCGCGGACCTAGCCCGGCTGTTTCATGAACTCGCGCGATGCTCTCTAGGCCCCTGGAACTCGCCCTTAAGCCTTCGCTTCTTTCGTCTTCGGCCCATCAACCTTGCGCATGATGTACCACTGCTGCGCCAGGGAGAGCATGCCGTTGGTGGTCCAGTACAGGACCAAGCCGGCGGGGAAGAAGGCGAATAGCACGGAGAACACCACCGGCAGTGCCTGCATCACCTTGCGCTGCACCGGATCCATACCGGGCATCGGTGATAAACGCTGGGTGATGAACATGGTCAGGCCGTTGAGCACCGGCAAGATGTAGTAGGGATCTTTGATCGCCAGATCATGAATCCATAGGAAGAGCGGGGCTTGGCGCAGCTCCACGCTTTCCAAGATCACCCAATACAGGGAGATGAAGACCGGAATCTGCACCAGAATCGGAAGACAACCCCCAAGCGGGTTGATCTTCTCTTTCTTGAACATCTCCATCTGTGCCGTCGCCATCTTCTGACGATCGTCGCCGTAGCGTTCTTTCAACACTTCCAGGCGCGGCTGAATCTTGCGCATCTTGGCCATCGAGCGGTACTGCGCTTCAGATAGTTTGAAGAACACCAGCTTGACCAGCAGCGTTAGCAAGATGATCGCCACACCCCAGTTACCGACCATGCCATGGAGGAATTCCAGGACCGCAAATAGCGGCTTGGAGAAAATCGTAAAGATGCCATAGTCGACCGTCAGATCGAGCCCCGGAGCGACTTCGGGCAGCAAGTCTTGCAGTTTGGGTCCGACGAAAAGCTGGGCGCTTAGTGTCTTACTCGAGCCAGCAGCAACCCGCTCGGTGGGCGCCCTGGCGCGCGTCAAATAGCGTTCTGGACTGGCCTTAACGATGGCAACGGAGTACTCGACACTTTGCTCAGCCGGCGGGATCCAGGCAGAAGCGAAATAGTGCTGCGGCATCGCCATCCAGCCGCCGGTAATGGTCCGCTTGTAGTTCTCCGCGACGAAGTCTTCAAAATCACCAAACGGCAGCTTTTCGAACTTCTCTTCGGGGCTGTAAACCGCACCGCCAGCATAGCTGTAAGTTTCCGGATTGCTGATAAATCCGCTCGGTGTAGGTAGAGCGACGCGCTGAAAGCGATAGTAGGGTTGAGCGACCCACTCGGTTGCACCGTCGTTGCGAATCTCATGGCTTACGCTGATCACATAAGAATGCTGCAACAGGGTGTAGATCTTGCGTACCCTGACACCGTCGTTGCGCCACTCAAATACGGCTCGAAGTTGATCGCGCCTGCCGCTGAGCTGACTTTCGCCGGCTATGAATGCGAACGCCGCGTTGTGATCAGGAGCCATGCTGCCCTGCGCCGCTGCCAAACCGGACTCGGCAATAAAGAACCGTTCACCGCTATTGGTCAGCAGCCAAGTCGGCTCCGGGTCCTTGATCGACCTCGAGTATTCCAGCAACTCCACGCTATCAATGCGTGCGCCCTTCTCGTTCAGATGGACGCGCAGCAGATCGCTCTGGATGATCACTTCGGCCAGATCGGAGCGCTGGTCGGAGGCAATCTCACCGGTCGCGGTAGGCAGTTCGCCTGGTCGTTCGCTAGTCGGGTCGCCGCTGACCATATTGGTGTCAGCGACCGCCTCGATTACATCTTCACCGCCGTTGATACCGTCAACGGGAGCGAAGATCTCGGTAGCGACCGGGAACTGCGCACTAGCGTAGTCCTCCTGCCAAGCCTGCCAGATGAAGTAGCCAACCGCGGCCAGACCGACTAGGAAGAAGGTACGGGTGTCCATCAATTGGCGTCCTTACTGGATAGCTCGGCGGGCTCGGGTAGCCTCGCATCGGCGGGATAGGGCAAATCTAGTCGCTTGCAGCCGCGCCGGATAAGTTGCTCGAACTCGTCGGCCAAGCCATCGGTGCGGTCCATCTTTATCGGTCCACGCAACTGCACGACCAAATCCAGCGACGGCAGCTGATGGTGCAGATTGCGGAAGCGATTGCGCAGCAGCCGTTTGATTCGATTGCGCAGCACCGCTGTTTTGGCGTTGCGTTTAGAAATGGCCATACCCAAGCGCGAAGTTACATCCGGCTCGGGCCTTATTCGCAATCGCAGCGCAAGCCTGTCCGCACTAAGCCGGACTCTGCCAGCAAAGACTAGCCCAAACTCAGCTGCTCGCGTTATCCGTGCTGAGCGCGGAAAGTCAGCGCCGACCGGCACTGCGCCCTCAGTGAGTCAGACGCTTGCGGCCTTTAGCACGACGAGCGTTGACGATGGCACGTCCGCTACGGGTGGCCATACGTGCGCGAAAGCCGTGGGTGCGGGCTCGTTTGAGGTTACTTGGTTGAAATGTGCGCTTCATGGCGTACTCCGGCAAGGCGCGGCAAAAAAGGAGCGGAATCGTAAGTGCATTTGGGGCGAGATGTCAAAGCTTTTTAGGGCTGAGGGCTAGGGGCTGGGGGCTGAGGGGGGCTAGTCGGCACCTTCAAGCTTGCTGCAGGAACGCGCAACCACGGGGCCAGCGACGAACTTCCGAAGATCGCGGCCTCAGCCCTCGACTCTCAGCCCTGCTCTACAAAATGTAGCGACTCAAATCTTC
>QIMA01000474.1 GCA_003233535.1 Rhodanobacteraceae bacterium | reverse complement strand
TCGGGTCAAGCGTAAGAGCAAAAGCAAAAGCGGTTTGGCCCGAGAAAAGCAAAGAGCACCGGCGGTGAGGGCACCGCCAACCCTGAAGTAGCCCCAAACACTACGAAAAGCTCTATTTCAGGGTTGTGGGAACGGAGGCGTCCATGTATGTCCCAGGCTTTGAATTTTCGAACCTCCCTTCGCAATATCAACAGTCGCTTGCTAACCTATCGGCCTCGGCAGTCAGGAAGATCGATCGGATGCTCAGAATATTTGCGCTGATTTCGGCAGCACTCGCTTTGTTGACGCCTGCGGCCGCGCAAAATATGCACTATTTGGTCTTCGATCTAAATTCGGCATCGAAGGCCACTGCGCTTCTTCACACAGTCCGCCCGACTTCGCGACAGAGCTGGCCAATTCGACCCAGCGCGGTGCTTAGCCCGATGTCCAAGAACATTCAACTGCGTCGGCTGCACGCGAGGGCCTATGCGGGCGAATCGCTGGTGTATGCCGATGTCATCGAATTGGAAGTTCAAACGCGCGTTCCGTCCGCCCCAGAAGCCACGCACGTGCATGACGTTACGGTCGCAAAGGACCGATCCGCCTTCGCGCTCAGATTACCCATCATTGCTGATCGATTGATAATCGATCGGGGGACTCATCAACAGACTTTTGATCTGCGCGACTTACAGGCCAAAGCTAAGGAATTGCCGCTCTCAGGGTTCGCCGGCGCTGTTGAAGTCAAGTCCAGCAACCAGTCCGGACCGCCCTCCAACCGCGTAGATATCCTGGTCATCGGCGAGGGTTATCTGGAACAGCAGCAGGCACTGTTTGCCGAACGGGCGGACGAATTTGAAAACGGTTTTTTCAGCCGGCGTCCGCTGCGAGAGTATCGATCGCTGTACAACGTTCATCGATTGTTCGTCGCCTCCGAGGAAACCGGCGCCGATCACCCGCCGTATCTAGCCAACTGCAGCAGCTCGCAGTGCTGCGCGGATCCAGTCGCGCTGAACGATCTGCGCGCTCCGCGCTTCGTTAACACCGCCTTCGACAGCACTTTTTGCGCTGGTGGTGTGGCGCACCGAGGGATGGCACTAAACATTGGCAAAGTACTGGCAGCGGCTGCCAGCGCACCCGACTGGGATGTAATTGCGGTACTGATCAATGATCCGACTTATGGCGGCCGTGGATACGCGCCCAGTGTGAATGGCGCCCCAGCGGCCATTGCGGTAGGAACGGCGACGGCGAGCGCGGTGCTATTGATGACCCACGAACTGGGCCATAGCCTGTTTTTGCTGGGCGACGAGTATCGAATCGAAGCGGGCGACATACGACCGTACTGCTCTGAGGACACCCCGTCCGTGCGGCGTTGCCCAGACAACCACACCGACGAAACCGATGCTGGAAGAGTCAAGTGGCGTGAATGGTTCAGCCCCGATTTACCTATACCCACGCCCGCAGGGCAGCCCGGTGTTGGCCTTTTCGAGGGTGCCTCATTCTATCCGCGCGGGATCTACCGGCCCGTCGACAACGCCTGTCTAATGCACACGCTAACTGCGCGATGGTGTCCGGTTTGCTCGGAAGCGACGATAGCCAGTATGTATGACGGTCGCTTCGGTATGCCCGAAGCAGGTATCGACCTCATCGAGCCGGGCACGGAGGTGCCTGCCCCTCAGCTGCCAGTGCAGATGATTGGCGGCCAGAGCAAGCGGTTCACTGCTTTCGTGCTGCAACCTGAGGGCGAAACTATAGACATGCAGTGGTTGCTTGACGGCGCTCCCATTACCGACGCGACGACTGATTCGCTGGACCTACAGCTCGATTCAGCTGACGGTGAGGTGCGAACCTTGGAGCTACGCGTCGTCGACAACGGCCCATTCGTGCGCTCGACATCTAAGCTCCCGCTGACCGTTCACAGTCGCGTTTGGACGCTGCAGGTGGAAGCCCCAGAAGGCGGCGATTTTGCGTTCTGCGCCGAGCTTAGCGGTGCCTGGTACAACCCGCTGACTCCGGGACAGGGGTTGTTCCTAGACGTCAACGAACAGACACCGCTGATCTTCGCCGGCTGGTTCACTTGGAACGACGCGGACGAGCGCGAGTGGTACACCAGCCAGGGCGGGTTCGAACAGGGGAGTGCCACCGCGACATTGCCGGTCAACCAGACTGACGGCGGCCGTTTCGACGATCCGCAGGCAGTGGTGACCGCCCCCGTAGGCGCATCGAACCTGAAGTTTGCCGACTGCGAGAGCGGGCAGCTGAGCTATCTCTTCGACGACGGTCGGAACGGCACAATCCCACTGCGCAAGCTGCTGCCCGCACCGGAGGGCTGCGCTGCCGCGTGTAGGCGCTGACGTAGCGGCAAGACGCTATTCGTGCCGCGCTTCACCGGCGACACGCTTACGCACTGCGGCTAGCGCGTTCGCATAGTTGCGGTGCAGGTCAAACTAATTGTCGCCTACTTCTGGCCGGTTTTTGGTGACCGCGATGAGGGTTTGCTTCCCCTTGTTTCCCACCCGCGCGCACGCTGGCGTGGTGCAAGCGTTGGGTGTGCATCGCCCCGAAGGCGCGGTGTTGCTGTCGGACGGCTATGCCGCCTATGAACGCTATGCGAAAAAGACCGGCCTGACCCATGCCCAATGCTGGGCCCATACGCGCCGCAAATT
>QIMA01000373.1 GCA_003233535.1 Rhodanobacteraceae bacterium | reverse complement strand
CGTTGACCTGCCGCTCGGCAACCAGCGGCAACAGGGCCAGCACCGCGCTGGCACCCAAGCCGAATACCGCGCTGCGCAGCAGCACGATGCGGATCGCGGGCGACAGCATCACGTAACGCAGACCCGCCGCCATGGCGCTGGCCAAGCGTTCGCGCGGCAGCAGACGCGGCTCCTGCACCGGCCGCCAGCGCCACAGCACTCCGATCAGGCCCAGATAGCTCAAAGCGTTGACCGCAAACGCGGCCGCGGTGCCAGCGATAGCGACGATTGCGCCCCCAATTGCCGGACCGGTGCTGCGCGCCAGATTGAAGCCCATGCTGTTGAGCGCCACCGCCGCAGACACTTGCGGGCGCGTCACCATATCCTGCACCGAGGCCTGCCAAGCCGGCGCGTTGATCGACGCACCGCAGCCGATCAAGAAAGTGAAGCCCAGCAGCAGCCACGGGGTTAGTAGATTCTGCCAAGCGCAGACAGCTAGGGCTACGGACACGGCCAGCATGAACAGCTGTGCGGCGAGCATGACCCGGCGTCGGTCTCGGCCGTCGGCGATTGCGCCGCCGAGGAGTGAGAAGAACACTACTGGTAGGGCTACTGAGGTTTGTACTAGAGCGACCATGTCGGCCTGACGGGTCATTTCCAGCATTAGCCAGGCTGCGCCCACGGACTGGATTAGGCTGCCGAAGTTGGAGAATAGGCTGGCTAGCCAAACGTTGCGGAAGATGGGGATGCGGAGCGGGGAGATGGTTGGGGTGGGGTGGGTCATTGGGGGACTGTAGGGCGACGGGCAAGATTGGGGTGGCGGGGGTTGGTGCTCTTGGGTGGCTTGGGGTTGGTTGGTTGCGGTGGTTTACGGGCCGCCGAATCTTTTGTCGAGAACATGCGCGGATCGTTTTCCCACCGCGGGAATCGCAACGACTTTGAGATCACAGAAACACGCCGAAAGCTTAAAAAACTAGCTGGAGAACAATTTTCCGGCAACTTGACTGGAAGGTTACCAATCTTGGGGGTAGTTACGAGCTCCGAGAATTCCGTTCCGCGCCGCTAGCCAGCGACGGCGCAAGATCCCGGCCCAGTACGCCAAGTGTACCGGCCAAACATAGAAGACCGAGACTGATGCCAACAAGACCGGGGAAACGAAGTGTCGCTTAGCAAAGCGACGACGAAACGAGATAAATAACCGCCCATAACTCGACGCATAGATCGCATCAAACACGCTCCATCGCCCGCGTGAGCGGTCAATGGGGTCAAGGTCAATGGTGACCCTGACCTCTTACCCTGACCTCTGACCCTGTGATGAGCAATCACGTCCACCTGCCCCCGCGTCAGACTAGTTGGTCGCTGCCTGAGGCAGCATTCCAGGACAGTGGGTTTGAAACGCGTCAAATGGCAAGTCACCATTAGTTCGCTTGATTCACATGCCACTGGGAGGGGCTTTTATCCCCGCACGAACTATTCGCATAAATGATGAAAGCTATACAGTTGGGCTTACTCGACATCCTGAGGGCCTTCTGGCCCACGGTTTGTTCTCGTGCGATACAGGTAAACATTAACAATACTCAAAATAGCAATGCAAAAAATGGACGCTTCGATTCCCCATGATCCTCCTGTTAACAAGACATGCCCAATTACCTGACCTATAACTAAAGCGCCTTCTCGCCAATGCTCGTCCAATAGCCCAGGTAAAAAAGCGAAGAATAGCCAAGTGCCGTGGAAAGCGCCTGTTACCCAAAGGTTTCGCGTAACAATATAAATTTGGCACAAAATGCAACAGAACAACCAATGACTAATAAATATCTGAAGATGTATCCCGTCAACCATAAGGTTGACTGAAGCATATAGAGTACAGAGTAGAAGAGTTGCATTCTTCGGTCCGATCCAGCGAATGAATTGCCTGAAAAAAATGCCCCGAAATAGGACTTCAGAAGACATGCCTTGAAAAAATAGTGCAATAAAAACAAGGGGCAATAAGTGCCAGGAGCGGATTTCAATTACTTGATACAGACCTAGTGTGAATAACAGAATTACAGAAATTAGAAGTATGGCAGCCGCAGTAAAAGATGCTTTGATTACGGAGAGCGTTGGAAATTTTACTTCATGGATGTTGCGACTTTCAAAGAATTTTGTGATAACAAAATAAATCAACAACGTCACTGAAAAACCCAATACACTAGCGGTCGCATAATCAGTGAAACTTCGCTCTTCGGGCATCCAAAAGGACAACAATTTACTAGTCAGCACTACTGCTAACACATACCCCAAAAGCGCGGCAATCAAATTTGTCGCACTTTTCAAAATTTGTGAATACGCCATGATAACTTTGATCTCGATCATCCATTTATATATGATTATGAGTAACTCGCTGTTCGTTTTATATCAAAATCTTGTGGTTGAATGAATTTTTGGAATTAATTGTCACGCCCCATGTGCTCATGTGACTGAGCGGAACCACGCTCTTCTGCGCGCCTGACGTAAGCGGTAACCCAGCGGCGTTGTTCCCTCACACGACTTGATGCGGAGAACTGTGCTCCAGTTTGGTTTGGCTGGAGAGGTCAATGGAAATGGCGAGGCGGAAATGGCGAGGCGTGCCCTGCGAGGCAGGGGCGGCTGGTTGGCGCTGATTGAGCGCGGGTCGGCTAGTGGATTGTCGGTGGAGGCGTTTTGCCGGCAGGAAGGGGTGAGCCGATCGTGCTTCTATCGTTGGCGTTCGCTGCTGGCGTCGGAATCGGGGTCGGTATCGGCTACCGAGCAGGGTGTGGTGCGGGCTCGGATACCCGCGGCGAGTCCCCCGGTTGTGTCTCAGGGCGCGTTTGTGGATTTGGGTGCGCTGGGTGGTTCGGCGGGGACATCGGGTCGGCGAACTGCGTCTAGATCTGGGCGCGGGGCTGGTGCGCGGCTGATGTTCTTTCCCGAGGGGCAGGTTCGGGTGCACCTGTACGGTCAGCCTGCGGATATGCGTAAGTCATTCGACGGCTTATCGGCGTTGGCCAACCATGCGATGGGTTTGGATCCGCTCAGTGGACAGCTGTTCGTGTTCATCAATCGGCGGGCGACGCAGATGAAGGTGCTGTATTTCGATCGTAGCGGCTATTGCGTGTGGGCCAAGCGGTTGGAGGCGGGACGATTTGTCAGCGACTGGAGCAAGGTGCGCTCGGTGGAGATGGATTGGACCCAGCTCAAGCTGCTGTTGGAGGGGATTGAGCCGGGTCGGCGGCGCAAACGCTATCGCCATAGCGCAGGGCTGTAAGGTACCAAAAAGTCTGTGAAAATCGTCGCAAATGCGACACTAAATCAATCGGTTGTAGCATAATTGGGCATGCCGATTACGCACCCAAGCGCAGCGAAAGAGCCCACCGATGGCACGGATTTGGATCGCGCTGAGCTGCTGACCCTAACCCGCTCGCAGGGCGAGACCATCGACGCGCTGCAGCACCAACTGGACTGGTTCAAGCGCCAATTGTTCGGCGCCAAGAGCGAGCGCTTCACCACCCCGGACCCGCAGCAGATGCACCTGGGTGAGGTGTTGCCGTTGCCCGATAATACGGCGCCTGCCGATGAGCGGGTGATCCCCAGCCACAAACGCCAGCGTGCGCAAAGCGATCTGGCCAAGGGCGATGCGCTGCCGTTCTTCGACGAGGCCAAGGTCCCGGTCGAAACGATTACGCTGGCTAACGCACAGTGCGCCGACCTGACTGCCGACCAGTTTGAGGTGATCGGCGAAAAGATCAGCTATCGCCTAGCGCAGCCGCCCGGCAGCTTTGTGGTGCTCAAGTACGTGCGGCCCGTGGTGAAGCTGCGCGCGACCCAGGTGATCAGTTGCTCGCCGGCACCCCGTGGCGTACTGGAAGGCTCGCGCGCCGATGTCAGCTTCTGCGCCGGCTTGCTGGTGGACAAGTTCGCCTATCACAATCCGCTATACCGCCAGCACCAGAAGCTGGAACACAACGGCATCACCGTCAGCCGCGCCTGGCTTACCCAGATCGGCCAGCAATGCATCGCCCTGCTGGAGCCGATTTACGACAGCGTGTTCCAGTCAATCTGCGCCAGTCGGGTGATCGCAATGGACGAAACCTCGATCAAGGCCGGTCACGCCAAAGGCAAGATGAAAGGCGCTTACTTCTGGCCGGTCTACGGTGACCGCGACGAAGTCTGTTTCCCCTTGTTTCCCCACCCGCGCGCACCACTGCGTGGTGGAATCGTTAGGTGTTCATCGACCCGAAGGCGCGGTGCTGCTGTCGGAC
>QIMA01000483.1 GCA_003233535.1 Rhodanobacteraceae bacterium | reverse complement strand
CGCTAGGCCCTTGATCGCCCAGCGATTTTTCCTCAGTCGGGTGTATGAACCACTACACCGCTCCTGCGGAAAAACCACTGGGCAATCAATGGCCTGCGCGATCATCGCGCGAGTTCATGAAATATCCGGGATAGCTCACTTGAGGCATTTCGTGTCTAGATGAGCGGGCGCGGCGCATAAACCAGCTCAACAGGTGTAGATTTGTGCCTTGACCACGAGTTGCCCCGACCTTTGTCAGGGCCGAGCCGTTGCGTGGCTTGCTAGCCTTGGACCTGATGACCAAAGCACGCCCAATTCAGCCGCTAAGGATTGCCGCCGCGACCGGTGACACGGTCGGCGAGTCATTAATGGTCGAAGCGCCAGCTGTGCCTGAGCCTAAGCAGGCGAGCCGGCCGCCGGCCGGTATGCTCACGCTGCTCGAGGCGCTGTCGGCAAGCGCCGGCAGCGAAGGGCTGCAGCTGCTATTGCAGCGGGTCAGCTCGCAGGCGAATTTGCGTTGGTCGGCGCTGATTGATGAGCGCGGCGATTGCGTCGCTCAAGTTGGGGTGACTGAAGATCAGCTCGAAGCGCTAGACAGTGCGCGTCTGAGTGTTATCTGGGTGGATCAGCAGGTTGGCTGGCTGCTACTGCCATTGGATGCCGCCGCGAGCGCGCGCAGCCGCGCCATCCCCCAGCTGCTGGGCCTTGCATTGAGTTTGGAACAGGCGCAGCGGCAGGAGCGCGCGCGCGCTGAGCGCTATCGGCTGATCGCGCAGGTTTCGGCATTGATCAGCACGGGGATTGATTTGGACATGCTGCTGGAACGAGCCGCCGACGCGGTGCACGAGCGCTTAGGCTACGCCAACGTGGACATCCCGCTGATTGATCCGCAGCGCCCTGAAGAACTAGTGGTGAGAATACGGGGCGGTAGCTACAAGCAGCAGATCAAAGGCGAAGATCGCATTCCAATCGCGCAAGGAATCATGGGCGCGGCGGCACGCACCGGGCACACCCAGCGCGTCGACAACGTGGCCTTAGATCCGCGCTACGTTTGCCCGCCTGGGGTAACGCCGGCGGTCGCCGAGTTGGCCGTACCGATCGTGCATCGCAGCGAGGTCTTGGGCGTACTCAACGTCGAGGGCGACCGTGCTTTTGACCAAAATGATGTGATCACCCTGGAAATCGTTGCCGAACACTTGGCTACCGCGATTCTTAACGCGCGCCTGCATCGGCGTGCACGACAGGCGGCGGTGATTGCTGAAAGGCAGCGACTGGCGCGTGAACTGCACGACAACGTCACTCAAATTCTGGCCTCGATCAACCTGATCGCGCAGAGCTTGGCCGGCGGCTGGCAGCGCGATCCGGCGGAAGGGCTCAAGCGTACCGATCGACTGCAGGAGCTGGTCCGGCAGGCACTGGTGGAGATGCGCGCTCTGCTGCGCGAACTGAGCCCCAGTTCGCAGCACAGAGGGCAGTCGAAGAAGAGCCAAAACTTGGTCGCGCGCGCTCAGTTGCGGCGCGAAGGTTTGGCTTCCACGCTGGAGCGATTAATTCGCCTCACGACCCCCGAGGGTATGCACACTCGGATGGATTTCTCCGGCTATGAGCCGCAGTCCGTGGAGATCGAGGAGGTGCTGCTCAGAGTGTGTCAGGAGGCTCTGAGCAAGGCCGTGCAGCACGCACGCGCGCGACGGATCTCGGTGTCGGCGCGGGTAGGCAACCACCACGTGGAGATGGTGATAGCCGATGATGGCTGCGGCATAGACCCGGCCGCACAGCACGGCTTGGGTTTGATGAGCATGCGCGACCGAGCCGTCGAACTAGGTGGCGTAGTGCAGATATTGCCGGGCTCTCCCAAAGGCACTCGCGTACTGCTCAAGCTACCTACTTCCGTTGCCTAAAAAACCAGTCCGTGATCCATCACCAATCAATAGGAGCCCAGAGCGCGTGAACGAAGCACAGCTGCAGTTAATACTGGTCGACGATCACGCCGTGGTGCGCGAGGGTCTGAAGGCGCTGTTGGAGGACCACGAGGACTTCACGGTGAACGCCGAATTCGCTGATCCGCAGTCGCTGTTCGCGGGTTTGCCGCGTCTGGAGGCCGACGTCGTGGTGTTGGACTTGCGGATGCCCGGTACCCCGGCACCGCAGACGATTCGCCGACTCAAGCAGGAACGTCCCCATCTAGGCGTACTCGTTTTTACCTCCTTCGCTGACGACGAGGAGGTTCTTGCAGTGCTCGATGCTGGCGCTGATGGAGATTTGCTCAAGGACGCACTGGGCGTCGATCTGCTGCGTGCCTTGCGCATGATCAGCCAGGGCGATTCCTGGCTGGACCCGACGGCGCAAAAGGCGCTTATGCGTGCCCGCCGGCGTCAGCAGGGTCCGTTATCGACACTCACCGCGCGTGAGAACGACGTGCTTCGTTTGCTCATTGATGGCTATAGCAATCGCTTAATCGCCCAACAGCTAAGTCTTAGCGAGGGCACGGTAAAGGGTTACCTCACCCAGATCTTTGAAAAGCTGGGTGTCGAAGACCGCACGCAAGCGGCTTTGTACGCGGTCCGCCAGGGGATGAACTAGTGTCCTGTCAACGGTCTAATGACGGGTTCAGCGCCCCTGTGGTGTTTCGCCGCAAGGCGCGTCGCGCAGGCAATGGCCCAGTCCTTG
>QIMA01000592.1 GCA_003233535.1 Rhodanobacteraceae bacterium | reverse complement strand
GGGCGCAGTTGGCAGGTACCAACGAGCGCGATCCTCACGGCAATGCTGAGCGTCTGCATCGCTACCGTTACAAAGTCTACGGAGGTCGTAGTCGGGCAATTCGTATGGACCCGACCGACTGATCTAAGCCGTATAGATAGCACTGCAGGGATGTTCGTCAATCTGGTCCCAGTTATCGCCAAATCACTCGACAAAAACACGTTCCTGGAAGTCACCCAGGCAATCTGCCAGCAGCAGATTGTGCGCGAGCCGCATTGCCACCTTCCGTCAGTGAATATCGAAAATGCCGCGCCTGACTCGGAAGGCAGCCTCTTTGATACCGCTGTCGTCATAGAGAATTTCTCAATTACCGATCTGCCAAACCTGCTAGAGCTCAACAGTCACACGCAAACAGTCCACCCACTCACTGTCGTCGTGTGGCCGTCGGCAGAGCTGCGCGTGGAGCTGCAGTATTTGGACCGCATTATCAGTAGCAAACAAGCCGAACATGTCTTGCAAGTCTACGCACAGCTGCTTGGAGCGCTGTCAGCAGAGCAGCATGAGGCGAGCGTGGTCAGTCTCCAGGCAGCCGTTCTCGACATAGCTTGCGAGCCCGAGCAAGCGGGCGACACGGCTGCGATCAGCGCCTAAGCTGAACCATCATCTGCGCGTATCCTCGAACGAACATGGACGGCGCCAGTACAGGATCAGCCACGACCTCGATATGGCTAAACCTAGCCAGCAACTCCTCCAGTACGACGCGCAGCTGGAGCTCAGCTAAGCGCACGCCCAAGCAACGATGAATACCAAATCCGAAAGCGAGTGAGCGGCGACCGCTGCCACGCTCAATATCGAATTTTTCAGGGGCCTCAAACACACGCTCATCGGCATTTCCCGACGCGTACCACAGCACGACTTTGTCGCCTGCGTGGATGTGTTTGCCGTGCAGCTGCATGTCGACCGCGGCCATTCTGCGCATGTAAGTAATCGGTGTCTGCCAGCGAAACACCTCGCGGACCGCTGAGCCCATCGCGGCCGGGTCGGCGCGCAGCTTAGCCAGCTGTTCCGGGTATCGATCAAGCGCCAGTATCGCGCCCGAAATAGAGTTTCGAGTGGTGTCGTTGCCGGCGACAATCAGCATCAAAATATTGCCAAGGAACTCGCTGGGACGCAGCTGCGTCCCGCCTTCGGCGCCATCCAGCATCCGGATCAGGTCCGGAGTGCCCTGCGCAGCACGTTTGCGCAACGGCTGCAGCGCGGCGAAACATTCCATGAAAGCCTTCTGACGATCGTTCCAGTCTACCAACTGATCTGGCCCCAAGGTTGGATCCAGAACGGCTAGGTCCGACCAACGGATCAAATCGTGGCGAGCCTCTGCGGGAAAACCCAGCAACAGCGCCAGCATGCGCGAGGTCAGCTCAATCGAAACTCTAGCGACCCAATCGAACGGCCCATCTTCGGGCAAATCGTCGAGAATCTCGACAACGCTATCGCGCACCGCCTGCTCAAGCGTATCGATATGGGAGTTAGCAAAGAATGGTTTCACCGCATCGCGATAGCGATCGTGCTGAGGATCATTCATTGCCAGGAACATCGGCAGCGGAAAGTCCTTCGATCCTTCAGCGAGCACAAAGCTATCGCCCGCGACAAATCGTTGACTATCCAAATCTGCTGCAAGAATGTCGTCGTATCGAGTCAAGCTCCAAAAAGATCCAAACTGTGGATGACCGCGGTGCAAGTGTACGGGGTCTTCGTCGCGTAGGCGCCGAAAACGCTCGCGATAGGCATCGTTAGAAAACAAAGTTGCGTCCCAGTTCATGCCCATTTCCATGCACCGTGTGGGAGTAAGACCGCAATGCTTATCGACACCGGTTAGCTCCCTGCCCTAGCGCGGACCGGATCTGCCGCCATGCGGTGCCCAAACAGCAAGATATTGATTCGGTACCAGTGGCCCAGCAGGCCCATCAAGAGCCGTTTGCCCATCGGGTTGCCAGAGAGCTTTCTAAGCAAAGCGTGGCGCTGACTCATCGCCTCCAGATTCACCGCCGCCAGGACACGAGCGGATACGGCCGCTGCGGACTCGGCAAACTCAGGCCGCATCACGTCAACAACCAGGATATAGCGATCCTTCTCCGTATTATTCCAAGCGGTATGAACATGCGCGTCGCAAAACATCAGCAGCTCCCCTTCTTTCCAGCTACGCGTCTCGTCGCCAACGCGGAACGCACACTTGGGTGCTGACGCAGGAATAACCAAGCCCAAATGACAACGCATAATGGCGTTGGTATTGCCAAAATGCGGCTTAATCGTGGTCCCCGGTTCAAGCAAATTGAATGACGCCGCGGTGATGTTCGGAACTTTGGAAAGCAGCGCCCACGTCTTCGGGAACCGATCGCACTCACTCACCGAGCGTCGCATCCAAAACATCAAGCCCAACGTGCGCCAGCGATCCGGTTTCGAGGCAAGATTTCGATCCATATACGGCTGCAAATGGGCCCCCTCAGCCAGCTTATCGATCAGCTCAGTCTGTATCGTTTGCCAATCCGCCTCGAGATCGGCAACCCAGGGATAGCGCCTGCGGTCGAAGAAAAAGGGCTCTTCACCTCGAAAAGCATCCGCTTGGTCGGCAAACCAAGGCGCAGCGGAATTGGTAGACATTAGTTATCCTCCG
>QIMA01000299.1 GCA_003233535.1 Rhodanobacteraceae bacterium | reverse complement strand
CCCTGGCCTGTGGCATAGCTGCTGCTAGAACTGAATCGCCCGCCGGCGGTACCGCTGGCACTGCTGCTGCGTCCACCTTGCACCGTTCCATCGGCGCCGCGAGTAAAGCCACCGCTGGTCGAGCCGCTGCCGTTAGCGGTGCTAACCGCCGCACCTGACTGTTGACTAGCGCTGCCGTCGCTGTTGACGCTGGTTTGCCCAGCGCGCACGCCGACGCCGCCATTCGCACCACGCACAGCCCCGCCGCTGGTGCTGCTGGCGTTGCCTTGCCCATCGGTGGTGGTGAATCGCCCACGTGCACCAGCATTGCCGTTGGGGCCGGCTGCAGCGCCGCCTTGGACTGAACTAACGCCACCGCTAGCATTGGTTTTGGCACCTTTGAACTTCGCTCGCCCTTCGGCCTGCGCGGCGCTACAGGCGATCAACAAGAAGGCGCTCGTGGCGATGGATAGAATCAGATTCTGTTGTTTCATGGTGGTACTCCTGGGTTATTCGGGACATTGTTGAATCGAGAGGATGATCAGCCGGCCTGCAGCACCTGCACGGCGGAGATGACACGTTCTAAACGCTGCACGACACCGATTAACCAAGTGCGCACTTGCGTTTGCTGCTGCGGATCAAGCGATTGATAGAAGGCCAAGCGGCGCTGGCGAATCGGTTGGGTTTGCCACAGCGCATAGAGCACTTGGCTCTGCACATGCTGGGCAAGTAGATCCAGGTCCGCGTCCGGTGCGGCCAGTGCGGCCTCCAGTTCAGGCAAATTGCTGGCCAGATCGACCAGCAACTGCTGACGCAGCGCGACTGCGTCTGCCTGCAGCGCCTCCCACTCCAGCTGCTGCTGAGGGCTCAGATTGAGTTCGGCCGCACTCGGCGGCGTCGGGAAGCGGGCGGGCATCGCCTGGGTCACTGCGCTGCCGGCTAGCAGCAGGCTCAGGGCTAGGGCACGGAAAGTGCGGGCGTTCATCGGCATTGGTCTCCATCTGGGCGGGCAATCCGCCGGTGGATGCAGACTAGGCAAACATCGCTAGCAATACCGTTCGCCCCGGTGAGCAGATGTAAGTGCACGGCGGCTTGGCAACATCTGCTTACAAACAGCGTGCGCGATCGGTTGTGATCAGGCCGATGCGGCGGTAGTTTTAGCTCAGCGCCACGCCTCAGGAGCAAGCACCGCCGTGGATTGCACTACCCAAGCCGAATCACTGCTCATCGTTGATGACGATCAACGCCTGCGTCAGCTGCTCGCCGAGTATCTGCGTGGCGAAGGTTTCGCGGTCAGCGAAGCGGCCGACGCGCGCCAGCTCAACGCCGCGCTGGATCGCGGCCACTACGATCTGATCGTGCTCGATCTGATGATGCCCGGCGAAGACGGCTTGAGCGCTTGCCGACGCCTGCGCGGACAGGGTCTGGAAACACCAATCTTGATGCTTACGGCCAAGGGTGACGAGATTGATCGCATCGTCGGTTTGGAACTAGGTGCTGACGATTACCTGCCTAAGCCCTGCAATCCGCGTGAGCTATTGGCCCGAATACGCGCCGTGCTGCGCCGCCAGCGGGCGATCCCTAGCGCCGCTAGCGACGGTTCCGAACTGCCGGTGAGCTTCGGCGACTGCAGCTTCGACGCAGCGGCGAGGATCCTCAGCCGAGCGGGGAAACGCGTACGTCTAACCAGCGGCGAAATCGCGCTGCTCGCCGTTCTAGTCCGCCACCCGCGGGTACCGCTGACCCGAGACCGTCTGGCCAGTCTGGTGCACGGGCGCGCACACGAGCCATTCGAACGCAGCCTCGACGTCACCATCTCTAAACTACGCCGAGCGGTCGAGCCAGAGCCCAAACAGCCGCGCTATCTGCAGACGGTGTGGGGCGTGGGCTACGTGTTCGTGCCCGATGCGGCAGCATGACCGGATCAGCCCTGCGAGCCTGGCTACCGCGCAGCTTTACTGCGCAGCTGCTCAGCTATACGGCACTGCTGCTGCTCGCCATGCTGGTGCTTGCCACCGCCTTGAGCGTGAGTGCTGCTCGGCCTAGCGCCGAACACATGGCGCGCACGCTCAACGTTGTGGCGCATGCGGCACAGCAAGCGCTGCAGCTGCAGCCACGCAGCGGTCCCAACCTGCCCGCCGAGCTAACCGATGCCGGCATCTTTCCGGTCTTGCCCGCGACCAGTCGGCAAGTGCGCAGCGTGCTGCCCTTCCCCAGCGCGCTGCGCGAAATTTTGCAGCAGCGATTGCGGCGACCGGTCCAGCTAGTCGCCTTTGCTGATGGCGAAACCGCGCTGTGGTTGCCGAGCAGCAAACCTGAGCAGCTAGCGTTCGGCATTCGCTTTGAACCCGCACGAAACCCGCTCGCGCAAAGCGGCATTCGGGTGGTAGTGGCCACCGCGATCACCCTGTTGCTGGCTGCTTGGCTGCTGGCGCGCTGGCTGAGTCGCCCTCTGCGCCGCTTGAGTGAGGCGTTGCCAGGGCTTGCCGCTGGCGCAGCAGTACCGAAGCTGGGCGCGCACGCACCCGTCGAAGTGCAGGCTCTAGCCACGGCGCTAGGCGACGCCATGGGTCGATTGCGCGCGCAGTCGATTGCGCGCGAGCAGACTCTGGCTGGGATCTCGCATGATCTGCGCACGCCGCTGATGCGCATGAGTGTGGCCGCTCACATGC
>QIMA01000394.1 GCA_003233535.1 Rhodanobacteraceae bacterium | reverse complement strand
CCTTTCTTGAAAAAACACGGTGAAAAACCACTGGCCTACCAATGTCCTGCGCGAGCATCGCGCGAGTTCATGAAATATCCGGGCTAAGCGAACATGGATCTGACTACGCTCGCGTTGCTGGATCCGCCGCCCGGCGGGCTCCAGTCCGACGCCAAGTTCCAGCACCACAAATGCGCCAGAGCATTGACCGCCGTGGCATTAAGCTCTAGTTGAGTGAAGGTGTTGTAAAGCGGAAACGCACCGCGTCCAGCGACATCAATCGCTCCCCGCACTTCCCAACTCAACTGATCCCACCACGACTCGACCATGTCGTTGACCATCCACAAGACATCGACCTGATCGCCACCGCGTACCCCGTACCAAGAATTCGGCAGCGTAGTCAGCGACTGCTTGACCACTACCGGCAGCTTGTTGCAACGCTGATGCCACAGCGCCGTTTGTAGATCCGTAAACGCGGTCGTAGCGAACACTTGGTTGTGGCGAAAAAGCCGAACTGCGCCCTTCCCCGAGTCGTGCGCATAGGGAACGTAGCCTTTGCCCTTGACGTAAGGCTGCAGACCGAACAGCGGCGGAATATCGCTGGAGACCACAATCTCGCCATCTTCCATACGCACGCCCTGGTCGGTATTCACACCGACCAACAGCCGCGCCATTCCGCGCGCAAGCATGACGTTAAGGCCAAGGTTCTCCAGGCTGCCACCGTCGGCAAAGCGTTTCAGCTGGGTGGGCACCGTGGAGCGATTGGTGATCGGGAAATAGTCGTAGCGCGGCACCACGCCTTCCAACTCGGGATGGGTCTCTTCCAATTCCTGGGCAAACGCCGCGCTGCTGCAGCCGACTATATCAGCCAGCGTGAACGGGTGCGCTGGCGCGGTGACGGAGACGTTTGATGAGCCCAGATCCTTCAGATAGCTGCCAGCCATCGCCATCGAACTGACGAAGCCGCCGCCTATCGTCGAACTGCCGGCCTGAGGAAAAGGCTGACGTACGCCGAGCATGAAATTGGCCTCGAAAGGCGCCAAGTCCGCGTCCGTACTGTCATCTATAAACATGGCCGTGTTGAAAACCATGTAAGGCCGCTTGCGTTCTACCGTGTAGAAATCGCCTACATTCAGCTGCGGATTTCGCGCAAGCGTCCCATGGGGCAACTGCAGGTATGCCTTGGTCCAGCTGAAATAATGCTGATCGAAGTGGCCTTTCTGCTTGTCCGGCTGCCAAAGACCAAAGTCGCCCAGTACGCTGTGTCCGATCAGCCCCTGCCACAGCTCGCTGTTCGGGTATTTCCATTCGTACTTAAGCTTGAGAATTTCACCCAAATCACGGAGGACGCCGAGTCGCGTTGGCACCCAGCCCAAACTATTCGGCGGTAGCTGGTCCAGAGCGGTCGGGTACGAGCCGAAGACGGTAATCGATTGCGGATCGAGTACCGGCTCGCCGAGAAAATCGGAATCTGAAATCGACACCGGCAGATAGGTGTACAGACTGTTCGCCCAGGTCCCGCCCGAGACCGAGGAAATGGCGAAGACTTGGTCCATCAGGCCGAGGTCATGTAGCGCTCGGAGTTGGCCCATCGCGCAGGTCAGCGCGCGCGATCCGCCTCCGGATAAGCACAGTCCTATGCTATCGGGCGGCGCCTTCAGTTCCTCCGGCTGGGCTGCTTCGGAAACCGATGACAACGGCAAGACGGATGCATCAAGCGTGCGAACCATGACCGAACCCCAGCATCGTAAAGGCAGAGGCCATGATGCACCCGCAAGCCAAAAGTTTCAAAGCAATACGATTCAATGCGCGCAAACCCTTCCACCGGGCCGGCTATCGGTCTCATCTCCTGCCAATACCGATGCCGACGTAATCAAGCCCAGCGCTGCGAAACATGCAAGTGTGTCCCCCGCCCCCCAAATGTCGGTTCGTGCATCGATCGGCCGATGAATACTTCGTTGAAGCCCTCCGGATATCACGGCAGCAGCGCCGACCCGCCAGCGCCGACTGGGCTAACCGATTTGGTCATAGCATCGAGTATTCGCTGCCCTGCGACCTTCAATGACAGCGCGCTCGGGGCTCGCGCGCGCGCCGAGCGCGCACACTCCGCTACTCGCCGTCCAATCCAGAACCGCCCCGCTGGATCAATCTGGTCAGTTCACGACCGTTTTCTCGTATCGCCCGCCACTCTCCTCGAGAGTGGCAAACTTTCTTTTTTACCCGGCTGCCGGTGATTTGCTGACGTTTGCATACGATGACGTCATCGGCCCACTTCTCCTCCATCGTCAAACCGTGGTTATCCATACCGCGCTCCAGCGTGGAGGACAGAGAATTGCTGTTGTTTTTATCAGCCGCAGTTACCGGCGGCAGAGTTTTGGTTTGTGAGTCAGCGGTCGCAGCGACCTGGGTCGCTGGCTCTTGAGCCTGCTCGGCCACCGCAGCAAACGAGGCTGTGAGGGCTAGCGCGGTGAAGACAGCAATCGTCCTGTTCATCTCTTACTCCCAGTCTTGAGCCACAATAATGGCAAAGAAATTGCGCAGCGATGCATCAAATTCAGCGAATTTCTGGCCTAGATGCACTCTGCATGACTCAAGGCTAGTGTTGCACGTCCTCGCGTTTGCCACTATGCACACACTGAATAACTAATCGGCCGCGTTGAACCCGGTTCCCGGT
>QIMA01000313.1 GCA_003233535.1 Rhodanobacteraceae bacterium | reverse complement strand
CGTAGGCGATGATTGGGTCGCCGGCTATCGTTCCTATCGACGCGTATCGACCGTATACATCGGAATCAGGAATGATGCCCTGGGGATCGACTTGCGCGACTGCCGCGTTAGCCGCAAGCAGCAGCGTGAATACGATCGCCCTGATCCGCACATCGGTGAACACGTGGTCGTGTCTGCACAACGAATCCATTAGCCTTGTATCCTTGGTTGGTCGAGCCCGGCTGGCTCCTGACCCAAGCTACGGCTAGCGACGAGGCGAGTCCTTGCAGAAACCTTTGAGAAAGCTTGGCAAGCTAGACCGGTGCTCACAAAACCGGTGGCGGCGCGTGCCTGTCTATGCCTAACGCCGATCCGTTTCAGCTATTTCATTTGGGTCGATGGCGCGTTGACTGCGCCGCGGGGCAAATGACTGACGGCAATGACCAGCGGCACTTAGAGCCGCGTCTGGTGCGAATTCTGCAGCTGTTAGCGGCCGCCCAGGGACAGGTGCTGAGTCGGCAAGAGTTGTTTGATGGCGTTTGGCCAAATCAGGAAATCACCGACCAAACCTTGGACAGCAATATCTCGCGGCTGCGCCAGCGACTCGGCGACGACCCGAAGGCGCCGCTGTTCATTTTGACCGTGCCAAAGCGGGGCTATCGGTTGTTGCTGGCGGCCGAGCCCGTATCTGCTCAATCGGCCTCTGACAGGTCTGCTGTTGAGCTTGGAGTTGGCAGCGCTGCGCCAAATGGCGGGGCAAACGCCGTATCTGCGCAGCGAGCGTGGGGCAGTTGGCTAGCAGTCGCATTGCTGTCTTTGCTGACCGCAGCGATGTTTTTTTGGTTTGGTGCCGCTGACAAAGACACGTCGCCGGTACCGACAAAAGTGGCCCTTGATCGTGCTGCGCCAACGGCAATCGCCGTGCTGCCCTTCGTCAACATGAGTGACGACCCAGACACCGGCCATTTCAGCGATGGCATCGCGGAGGAGTTACTCAGTCAGCTCACCCGTGTGGGCGGCCTGCGGGTCGCATCGCGGACCTCCTCCTTTCGCTTTCGTGCCGGTGCTGACGATCCCCAGCCGGATATTCGCGAGATCGCCGAGCAGCTCAACGTGCGCTACGTCATCGAGGGGAGCGTGCGTCGGGATGGCGAAGATCTGCGGATTACCGCGCAGCTGATTGACGCAAGCACGGGATTCCACCTCTGGTCACACACCTATGCTCAGCGCTGGGCAGACGTCCTTGAGGTGCAAGAATCGATTACCAAAGCGGTGGTTGAAAAGGTACAGCCGCAGCTAGCCAGCGCTGATCGCGGGTGGAACCCGCCGTTGGGCGTCGGGATCGAATCGGCGCAGGCATACGAACTCTATCTGTTGGGCCGCCACTACTGGCATCAGCGGCAGCCACAGTCGCTCCGCCAAGCCAGCGAGTATTTCCAATCGGCGCTTGAGTTGGAACCACGATTCGCACTCGCGTACGCGGGATTGGCGGAGTGCTATTTGGCTATGGTGCCTTACGCATCGATGAGCCGCGCCGAGGCTGTGCGGCTGGCCGAACCGCTGCTGGCGAAGGCGCTCACCCTGGCGCCGAGCTTAGCCGAGCTGCGCTTGGCTTTGGGCCATCTGCACTTGCTCAAGACCGAATGGAACCACGCCGAGACGGAGTTGCGCAAAAGCCTCGCGCTCAACCCCAATCTCGCCTCGGCGCACATGTTTCTGGGCAATGTTTACAACGACACCGGGCGCCTGGATATGGCCTATGCCAGCTATCGCGACGCGCTGCGTTTGGACCCTTTACACGCGACCGTACTGATGAATATTTCTCAGGTGGCGCTGAAACTAGGCCTTTACCAGCGCTCCAGGCAGTACTTGATGCGCGCCCAGCAGCTATTTCCGACTCACCGCTACCTAATCGGTCTAGAGGCCCACCTGACCATTTCGGCCGGCGACGAGGCCGCCGCACGACGGCTGCTTGAACGTGGCTGGCCCAACGGTAAGCGTGAGGGCAGTGCCAAGGGGCCGCTTGATCCGCTGGCATGCGCCATGTTGCAGACCTACTTACGCGATCACGGTGCTGCCAATGCTTGCGCCGAAGACGATTTCGCGAGTCTGCTATCAGCTCAAAACGCGCCGTTGGTGCGCTTGATGACGATGAACCATCTGGCCAAGATTCAATCGGGCTTGGGCAACGATGAGGTCGCGGCCGAATTGGCCAGGCAAGCACTTTCGATTGGCGCGGAGGTGGATGTCAGCGGCGGCGAAGACCCCTTTGTGCACTACGAACTCGCGGTAGCGCATACGCTGCTCAATCAACCTGCTGCGGCGATTGCTGCATTCCAGCGATCGCTGAGCTACGGCGGCCGCGATCTTGGCTGGGTGCGACATGACCGGCGCCTGGAAGCGCTACTCGCAGAGGCCGAGTTTCAGTCAATCGTTCAGGCAATGTCCGATCGCCAGGCGTCGCTGCGCCAGCAAGTCCAGACTGCGCTCGCTGAAGGCTAGCCCGCGCCGCAGATTCCCTGCAGGCACGTTGGTCGAATCAGTAGGCGCCCAGGGACCTCGGGGAATCCCGGGTGAGGAATCCCGGGGACATACATGGACGCCTCCGTTGCCACAACCCTGAAATAGAGCTTTTCGTAGTGTTTGGGCCTACTTCAGGGTTGGCGGTGCCCTC
>QIMA01000049.1 GCA_003233535.1 Rhodanobacteraceae bacterium | reverse complement strand
TCGCGCGCGACTAGATCACGGGTCAGTTGCAGGCACTCGTTCGCATTCATCAACGATCGTACTCAGTCAGTAGGGAACAGCGCGCTGTAGGCTTTGACGCTGAAACCGCCCTTAGCCTGACCGTCACGGACCAGCAGCGGCCGCTTGATTAGCGCGGGATATTCAGCGACCAGGGCCTGCCACTGGTCTTCGTCGGCCAGCTGCTTGCGTTCTTCAGGCAAACCGCGCCAGGTCATGCTGGCGCGATTGACCAGCTTTTCCCAGCTCAGTTGCTCAGCGTACTTGGACAAGTCGGCCGCATCGATGGGGTTTTCGCGGTAGTCGATAAAGTCATACGCAATTTTGCGTTCGTCGAGCCACGCTTGCGCCTTTTTGCAGGTGCTGCACTTGCCCAGGCCATAAATCGTGACATCGCTCATTCCACACCCCTTAGCAGTTCATTGACGCCAACTTTGGCGCGAGTACGCTGGTCTACCTGTTTGACGATCACGGCGGCGTAAAGAGAGTGGCTGCCGTCAGCAGCCGGGAGCGAGCCGGAAACGACCACGGAGCCTGCAGGCACGCGGCCGTAGGTGATCTCGCCGGTCGCGCGGTTGTAGATGCGCGTGGACTGGCTCAGGAACACGCCCATGCCGATCACCGCACCGGTTTCGACGATCACCCCTTCGACGACCTCGGCGCGGGCGCCGATGAAGCAGCCGTCCTCAATGATCGTCGGTGCCGCCTGCAGCGGTTCCAGCACGCCGCCAATGCCGGCGCCGCCCGATAGGTGCACGCCGGCGCCGATCTGCGCGCAGGAACCGACCGTCGCCCAGGTGTCGACCATCGTGCCCGCGCCGACATAGGCGCCGATGTTGACGTAACTGGGCATCAGCACCACGTCTTTGCCGATATGTGCGCCCTGGCGGACCAATGCCCCCGGCACGACTCGCGCGCCTTCGGCCCGGAAGCGCGATGCGTCATGCTCGGTGTAGCGCAGTTCGACCTTGTCCCAGGCCGGTGACCCAGCGCCGTCCATGACCCGGTTGTCAGTGATTCGAAAATGCAGCAGCACCGCTTTTTTCAGCCACTCATTGACCACCCAGCCGTTTGCGCCGGGCTCGGCTACGCGTAACGTGCCTTGCTCCAGGCCAATTAAGATCTGATCGACCGCACTGCGCAGGCCTTTGGGTTGCGTAGTCGGACTCAGCTCGGCACGGTGGTCCCAGGCGCGCTCAATCAGTGATTGCATAGTGGTCATGGCTAGCAACTTGGCGTTTGACGGGTTGCGAAGTTTACGCGCAAGCGTGGCAAGGGCCCAAGAAAACACGAAGTTGGGTGGAAAATTGGTGTGCTGTGGTCAGCGCCGTTGGTTCAAGCGCCTAACGCTTTGCTGACTCTGGATTTGAGCGAGCTGCGTGAGCAGCACTGTGATTGGTTCATACACCCGACTGAGGAAAAACCGCTGGGCGATCAAGGGCCTAACGAGGGCGCGTGAAGTTTATGAAACATCCGGGCTAGTCTGTTTGGCTCACCAACTGTTCAGCCAAAGCCTTCGTCAGTTCCTTAGACTGCGTCCGGGTGAGCGCCTTGCCGCTGCCATTGGAGAGCAAAAAACGATCCTCTACGCGTTCGCCGAAAGTGGCGATGCGGGCCGTGTGTACGATCACCTTGCAGCTCAGTAAGGCCAGGGCTACGCGAGTGAGCAGGCCGGGCTGGTCGGAACAGGCCAGCGCCAATTCGCTTTTCTCGCCAGATTCCAGGGCGCGCAAGCTGATCTCCGGCGGAAAGTAGAAGTGCTTTTGTTGGCGGGACAAGTTGCGCTTGGCTACTTTGGGCGCCAATGGGTTTTCTGCCAGCGCCAGCTCCAGACGCATCTGTATCTCGATGTTGCGGGTCATCGAATCGGTCCAGCGGGTGTCCTGATCGATGACCTGAAAGCTGTCCATGGCCCAGCCGGAAGGCGAGGTCAGGATGCGCGCGCCGACTACCGCCAGATGCATGCGGTCGAGCAGGGCAGCGAGCGTGGCGAAGATACCGTCCTGGTCGCGCGCATGGACGAATATTTCGCGAGCGCCGAGCGAACCAATTTTGCGCACCGTTGCCAGCGGTTTGTCGGCCTCGCGTTTGGCCCGCAGCAGAGCACCAGACTGCCAGCGCAGCTGATCGACGCTTTGCCGCGAGAAGCTGCCGGGAGGGAAGTCTTGCCAAAGCCTTAGCAGTTGCTCGCGACCGAATCCCTCACCGCGCAGCATCTCCATGGTCTCGCGGCGGATCCGGGTAGCCCGTCGCGGGGCGCTGCCGGCGAGGTCGCCTCCGCGCAGGCGCTGCTCGGTGAAGCTGTGCAGATCGTTCAGTAAGCGTGCCTTCCAGCCGTTCCAAAGCTTCGGGTTAGTTGCACGAATGTCGGCGACGGTCAGTAAGTACAAATAATCGAGCCGTCTGGGTTGCTCGACCAACTTAGCGAATCGCGCGATCGTGGCCGGGTCGTGCAGGTCCTGTTTTTGCGCAGTGATAGACATCGCCAGATGCTGGCGGACCAGGAAACTGAGTAATTCGCGGTCTTCCGCCGGTAGTTCAAGCGCGCGGGCGAAGCGGCGCACCTCCACTGCGCCCAGCTTGGAATGGTCGCCCCCGCGTCCTTTCGCAATGTCGTGAAACAACCCGGCCAGAT
>QIMA01000360.1 GCA_003233535.1 Rhodanobacteraceae bacterium | reverse complement strand
ACAGCGGCGCTCTGTTGTCGACCGTGCAGCGAAAGATAGCAGGACGATGGATGTGACCCCACACGCGGATGTCAAAGCAGTCCTAGCCCGGATGTTTCATAAACTTCACGCCCCCTCGCTAGGCCCTTGATCGCCCAGCGACTTTTCCTCAGTCGGGTGTATGAACCACTACACCGCTCCTGCGGAAAAATCGCTGGACAACCAATGTCCTGCGCGAGCATCGCGCGAGTTCATGAAATATCCGGGCTAGACTAAGCTCGCTGCCTTGCCAATGGGAATGCCATCATGAAAGTCATCGCACGTTGCTTACGCATTCACTGGCAGATCGGGATCTTGGCCCTAGTCCTGCTGTTTGCCGCCAATGCGGCACAGGCACAGACCTTCTACGTTGCCACCAACGGTGTAGACAGCGCAGCCAACGACGGCAGCATCGGCGAGCCGTGGCGGACAATCACCTTTGCACTGGATCAGGTTGCCGATGGCGCGTTGATTTTGGTTCGGCCCGGACTGTACAGCGGGCGAATCCGGATTCGTGGCAACTTCGCGAACGGTGTAACGGTGCGTTCAGAGATCCCTTATCAGGCGCAGCTCAGACATACCTCCACCGTGCTGACCATCTTCAACGATTCGGCTGACATTGCCGGGATCTCGATCGAAGGATTCGATATCGCGCACAGCGGTGCGGGCGCCAGTCCGCTGGTGATCCAGATTCAGGATGGAGGAGACCGCGAAACCAGCCGGATCACGCTGCGTGACAACGTTCTCCACGACAGCTTCAACAACGACATACTGAAGATCAACAACGGCGCTAGCGACATCGTTGTAGAAGGTAATTTGTTCTACAACCAGACCGGTTCTGACGAACACATCGACGCCAACAGCGTGGCCAATGTGCGTATTGAAGGCAACGTGTTCTTCAACGACTTTGTCGCCTCCGGCCGAACCAACAACAACAACACGTCCAGCTACATCGTGATCAAGGACTCCAACGGCGGCGATGACGAGTATTTGGGCAGCCAGAACATCACTATCCGGCGCAATTTGTTCTTTCATTGGGAGGGTTCGACCGGCAACAACTTCTTGCTGCTGGGCGAAGACGGAACGCCCAACTTCGAAGCCGATGGAGTGGTCGTAGAGAACAACCTGATGCTCGGCGACAGCGCCAACGTGATGCGCTCCGCCTTTGGCTGTAAGGGCGTACGCAACGTGGTCTTTCGCGCCAATACGGTGCACGGCAATCTACCTTCACTGGCATTTGCCATGCGCCTCAACACCGAAGGCGCGAATCCGGCGAATCAGAACATCCGTTTCTACAACAACATTTGGTCGGATCCGACCACGACGATGGACGATTTCTCCGATACTCCAGTCGGTGAGACCAGCAGCTTCGTGCTGGACAACAATCTGTATTGGAACGGCGGTCAGCCGCTGCCGGAAGATGCCGGAGAGCTGGTCAACCCCAGCGATGATGCGCAGGCGCGAATCGCCGATCCGATGCTGCCGTCGCTAGCCGGATTGGAGCGGCCCGTGTACACGCCAGGAACCGGCCAGTTTGTCGGCAACTACGCGCGTATAGCCGATGTGTTTATGGGGCTCGCCATCCAGTACGCGGAGATCGGTCTGGCCAGCGGCGCGATAGACCAAGCGCGGGCCGACCAGATGCCTGTCGATGATCTGCTCGGGCGGACGCGCACCGGGACGCCGGATATCGGCGCTTGGGAGCGGTTGGGGGCGGATGCGGTGTTTGCTGACGGGTTTGAGTAGGGTCTCAGGCGCTACTGCGTATCCGGGCTAGGCAATACTTGGTCTGATCCGCAACGGTATGCCAACGCGCTTGATAGGATCCGTCGATCGTGATCTCAGAGTCCCGGGCCCCGGTTGGCTTCTGTATCCGACCGTAAATGGGGGTTAGCGCCGCATCGTCTGCGACGTATACAAATAGGCCAAAATCTCCTTAGCTTTAGGATGGTCCTTCAGCCGATCGCGCAGCGCTGACATCTCCTCGAAGACATCTCCCAACTGATCGCGATAGCGTTGCTCAGCACGTTTTGCCACGTCGGCCTTACGCAAGTCATTCTGCCAGCGATCGGAAAAGACTTTGCTGAGCTGTCCGGACAGGGCCAGATCTTCGACTTGCGACCATTCGCCGCGGTCGAACCAAACTTCATCGCAGTGCGCGCACAAATCGAGCACGTTGCGAGCTTCGGCAGTCGCTCGATATTTGGTCATCAAGCCCCGACACTTCGGGCAGAGCAGAGCGTTCTTGGTGTCCTCGATCTGGAGATTGCTGCCCTCGCTGCGCGTAGTAGGTGGCAGTTCGTTAGGATGACGTTCGCGCCAGTCGCTGTAGAGAATTAGCGAGAGCAGCACACCGCCGCAGGACATACAACCCAGCGCGGGCAGGTCGTAACTCAGTTTCACCGGGGTTAGATCAGTTTTCTGGCACAGCGGGCAGGCGCAGGACATGAGCGCACCTCTTCATTCGGTAGTCTTTGTGCAGTGTAGCGGGGCCGCGGACGGATTCGCGGTATTGGGGTACGGCTGGGCACACAAAGTTGATCACGTATTTCCAAAGCGCAATTAGTTGGCTATTGTGTAAGTGCTTACATAAATGCGGATCTGCAGTGCAATTCATCAACGACCTGGGCTTAGTA
>QIMA01000466.1 GCA_003233535.1 Rhodanobacteraceae bacterium | reverse complement strand
TGGTTCATACACCCGACTGAGAAAAAGTCGCTGGGCGATCAAGGGCCTAGCGAGGGCGCGTGAAGTTTATGAAATATCCGGGCTAGGTACGGCACTCAATCTGCCCGCAACGCACTCATCGGATCGGTCCGCATCGCGCGTAGCGCGGGGATCATTAGGGCGGCCATGGCGGTTGCGGCCATGAAGGTGGCGCCGCCGATCATGATCCACAGCAGCAGGGACTCCAGGCCGAAAGTCTGTGCGCTGAGTAGGCGCAATACGGCGGCGGAGCCGGCGATTCCGGCGATTGCGCCTATGCCGACCACGCGTAGCCCGTCGCGAAACACGTGCAGGCCTAGCTTGAATGGATTGGCGCCTATCGCTAGGCGCAGACCGAACTCGCGTACGCGGCGGCGTTGCGCTTGGGCGGCGACGGCGTAAACGCCGAACACGCCGAGCAGCAGTGAGCACAGGGCAAACACGCTAACTATCAGGGCGAAGAAACGTGCGGATTGTAGCTGAGCATCCAGATCGTCGGCTAGGTTGAATTGGCGGGTGATCGATTGGCGTGGGTCGATGGACCAGAGCTTTTCGCTCATCTGCGCCGCCACTGCCTGGACCCCGCTCTGGGTCTTGACCATAAAGGTCATGCCGACCCACGGCTGTTGCGCATACGACACCAGGATCTCGGGTCCCGGAGGCACACGCAGTCCGTTGTTGTGCGTGTCTTCCATCACCCCAACCACGCGATAGCTGACGATGCCCTCGCGGCCGAGCGCCAGGCTGATTTGCCGATCCAGCGCGGGTGCGTCGCCGAAGGTCCGTGTGCCCAAGCTGCGGTTGATCACCGCGACGCGCTCAGCGCCGGCGCGGTCGTCTTCGCCGATCGCTCGCCCGCGCAGCAGCGGAATGGATAGCAGCGACAGATAGTCGGGTCCGACGCGACGGACGACTGCGCGGACGGGCTGCGCATTGGGAGTTTCGGTGGGCCGGATATCCTCGGCGGCGCTGCCTATGTTTGACCACGGCGCGGCGGTGGTCATGGCGACGTTGTCGACGCCGGGTAGCGTGAGCAGTCGCTCGCGCACTTGTTCGGCGAAAGGTCCCCATTGATCTGGCGGGCTGCTGCGAAACACCTGCATGGCGCTGACCCCTTGGGCCTCAAACCCGGGGCTGACGTTGCCCAACCGAAACACGCTTAGACTCAATGCCGCGGCAGTGATCAGGCTGATCGTGGAGAGGGCGATGGCTAGCCCGGGAAGCAGTTTGCGCGGACCGCTGCTGCCTTCGAGCACGCCAACCGCACCGCTGCGCAGCAGATTCGCAGCGCTAGATCGTTGACGCAGCTTGCCTGCGGCGAGTACTAAGGCTGGGGTTAGCATGGTGAGTGCTGTAGCGAAGGCGAGCGCGCCGCCGTCGAAACTGATCGCATCGGCGCGCGGCAGGTGATTCTGAGCCAGTCGCGACACCAAATCGATTACTGCTCTGGCGCAAAAGGCGCCGGCGAGCGCGCCAAACGCGGTGAGTGCCATGAGTTCGAATACCCGAGAACGCCATAGCTGAGCGCTGCTTGCGCCCAGTGCGTGGGAGATCACGTCTTCCCGGCGGCGCTCGATCTGCCGGGCGTCGAACAAGATGGCGACGTTGGCGCAGGCAATGAGCAGCACCAGCAGGGTGATTGCGAACGCGCCCCAGAGCGTGCCGCGCACGTCTCCGACCATCTCATCGAGCAAACCTAGTGTGCTGAAGTTCCAGCCTTCATCATCCAGCCTCTGCGCTGTGCGTACCGCGTTGGCCTGGGCGCTGAACCAGTCGGCGAGTTGGACCGGATGGACACCATCGTTGAGCAGAGCAACGCCGTAGTAGCTGCGCGCGAATCGATAGCCCGGCACCGCTACGTTTGCAGGGTTGCGCGGAACCCAGCCGCCGATGCCTGTGGCCGGAAAACTAAAGCTGGGCGGCATGACGCCGACTACTTGCGCGCGCCCTCGATCGGTATCGATGGTCTGGCCGATAGCAGCTGGACTGCCAGCAAACTGGCGCTGCCATTCGCTGTGGGAAAGGACGATGGTGCCGGGGGCGGATTGGTGTTCTTCCTCGGTGAACAAGCGTCCCATCAGCGGCTGCATGCCGAGGGTGGCAAAAAAGCCTGGGCCGACGATGGCAACGCCAAACTCTCTGGGCTGCTGATCATCAATCACGGTCAGTCCACCCCAGGCGTAGTCGCCGAAAGACTGCAACGGCGATTGCGGATTGGCGACGGCTAGCTGATCGACCTCAGCGCCAGTGAGCGCTCCGCTGTTCACTCCTTGGCGGTCGTTGGCACCGTAAACGGCGACTAGCCGATCGCCGTCCGGGTAGGGGAGGGAGCTCAGCACGCCACTCAAAACGCCGAACATGGCTACGCTCAACCCCAGTGCGACGGCCAACATCAGCACGATGGAGATTGCGAAAGCCGGCGCGCGGCGCAGCCTTTTCGCAGCAAACTGCAGTTCTACCCACCAGGCCATGCTCGTATCCACCGTCGTTGATACGATAGGAACGAGCAAGTTATGTGCCACGGCTGCGCCGGTGGGGTGGCGCAAGGCTTAGCCCGGATATTTCATAAACTTCACGCGCCCTCGCTAGGCCCTTGATCGCCCAGCGATTTTTTCTCAGTCGGGTGTATGAACCACTAC
>QIMA01000025.1 GCA_003233535.1 Rhodanobacteraceae bacterium | reverse complement strand
GACCAGACGCATAGGCTCATGCGATGTGGCACGGTGGCAAGGATTCCGCCGCCGACGCCGCTCTTGCAGGGCAACCCAATAATGAAGGCGAACTCGCCCGCGACGTCGTACGTACCGCAAGTGAGCATCAGCGAATTGATCCGCCGCGCCTGACGCTTGTTTAGCACCTCCACACCGGTACGCGGATTAACGCCGCCATTGACCAAGAACCCGCAGGCCCTGGCCATTTGTCGGCAGCTCAGCGACAGCGCGCACTGATGGAAGTAAACGTCTAGAACGACATCGACCGGATTATCCAGCTTGCCGAAGCTGCGCATGAAGTGCGCCGTAGCTGCGTTGCGGGCGCCATGCGCGGCTTCAGAGGCGGCCACTTCCAGATCGTAGTCAATGGGCTCGCCGACCAAATCCGAGACCATCTCGCGAATACTCTGTTTGGCGTCCGCGCAGTGAGTCACTAGGCGGTCAGCAACCGCGATGGCACCAGCGTTGATAAACGGGTTACGCGGCTTACCATGCTCGTGCTCTAGCTGCACCAGCGAGTTGAACGGATCGCCTGAGGGCTCACGGCCAATTCGAGCCCAAAGGTCCGGCCCAAGGATCTGCAGCGCCAAGCTGAGGCTAAATATTTTGGACATGCTTTGAATGGAAAAAGCCGTGTCCGCGCTACCTACACTAGCTTCGCATCCATCCGTACAGAACAGCGCAAAGCCGAACTGATGAGGGTCAACGCGCGCCAACGCGGGGATGTAGCTTGCCACCTCGCCTTGACCGACGAGATCGCTTACCTGCTCGGATACTTGACCGAGCAACTGCTGGTAGTCCAATTCCTTCCCCTGGTTAAAGGTTCAAACAAGTACCAGTAGCCAGGAAGTCAAAAGCTCCAGCCGCCTCGCCCTTACTGGCCACTGGAACTAGCTCTTGCCCTGCTACTGGAACTCGCGCTTAGCGCACCATCCGCGACGCCTCGGCCAGATCCACCGTCACCAGTCGGGAAACGCCGGGTTCGCGCATGGTTACGCCGACCAACTGGCTGGCCGATTCCATGGTCACCTTATTGTGGGTCACGACCAGGAACTGAACGGTCTTGCTCATTTCCACCACCATCTCGCAGAAGCGTCCTACGTTGGCTTCATCCAGCGGCGCATCGACCTCGTCAAGCAGACAGAAAGGCGCCGGATTCAGACGGAAAATTGCAAACACCAAGGCCACCGCTGTAAGCGCCTTCTCGCCGCCAGAAAGCAGCCCGATGTTGCTTACCCGTTTACCCGGCGGGCGCGCCATGATGGTGACGCCGGTACTCAGCAGGTCTTCACCGGTAAGCTCTAGATACGCATGGCCACCGCCAAACAGTCGCGGAAACAGCTCTTTGACGCCCGCGCTAACCTTGTCGAAGGTGTCTTTGAAGCGGGTCCGGGTTTCCCGATCGATGCGCGCAATTGCTGCCTCCAGCGTCTCCATCGCCGAGCTGAGATCGAGGTGCTGGCTGTCCAGGTAAGTCTTACGCTCGCTTAGCTGCGCCAGCTCAGAAATGGCTGCCAAATTAACCGGTTCGAGGCGACGAATCTTCTGTTCCAGATCAAGCGTGCGGCTCTGCCAATCGGCAGCCACGGCGTCCTCGCTCAGGTTTGCCAGCAGCGCGTCGTAGTCCTGACCGGATTCGCTGAGCAAAGTCGCCATGTCCTCGCGCTTAATCGATACCGCCTGTGTCTTCAGTTGCTGTTCGGAGAGCGCTTCACGCGCATGGTTGAGCGATTGATCACAACGCTGTCTGCCCTGCTCTAGCTGGCGTAAGCGCTGCGAAGCCGCTTCGAGCCGACTGCGCGCTTTGGCCAGTTCCGTCTCGACCTGCACTTTGCGCTCTAGATGACGCTCAAGCTCAGCTTTCAGCGCCGGGATGGGCTCCTTGGCTTGCTGCAGCTGCGTGTTCAAGCCCTCTCGGCGCTGCTCGGCGTCAGCCAACTCGCGTTGGGCACGAGCAATGGCCGCGGCCAAGCCCTGTTTGCGCGAACGTTGGGCCTCAATCTCCAGTGCCAAGCGATGACTCTGCTCACGCTGGTTACGCAGCTGCTGGCGGATGCCCTCGACGAGCTGCTGAGCTTGACGTCGGGCCTGTTCGGCCTCGGGCTGGGCCTTGCTCAGCCCCTCTAGCGCGGCAATCGCCTCGCCCAAGCGTCCTCGCGCTTGCTTAATCAACTGATCTTCATCGCTGATTCGCTGCTTGAGTTCGCGCTCTTCTGTGTGCAGTGCAGTAACCCGGCGAGCGGCCGACTCGGCCTGATTTCGCGCGCCCTTAATCGCCGCAGCTGCTTCGGCCAGCTTACGGTGGACCTGATAGAGCACCTGCTGCCGCTCAGACTTGCGCGCGTCGGCCGCCTGAACCGCCTGGCGATGGCGCTGAATCTGTTCTTCGGCCTCGCGCACGGCGTCTTCCAAGCCATGCCGCTCCAAGCCCAAGGCCTCAATCTCACGCGATCGTGCCAACACGCCTTCGTGAGCCGCAGCGCCGCGATCAACCCGCAGCCAACTCGGTCCAATCCAAAAGCCGTCAGCAGTAACGATTGAGGCGTCGGTCGCCAACGTCGGGGCCCGCGCTCGGGCGTCGGCTTCGCTATCAGCGATTCGAATCCGCGCCAGCCACGCGGTAACGGCGGCCGGGCC
>QIMA01000305.1 GCA_003233535.1 Rhodanobacteraceae bacterium | reverse complement strand
CCAGAGGTGCTCGCCAGGCGCTCCCGTGCTGACACCTGTTCCGGGGACAGGCCTCTCGCCTGCGACTTGGTCAACGGATCATAGGTGCGCTCGATCGCGTCGACGAGCTGTCGCGGCAGCCCCGGCGTGTCGTTAAGGGCTGCTTGAATTCCGATCGCGAGCGCATTGTCGGTTGGCATTACGTTGGCCAACCCACGAATCGCCCCGAACATCTCGCCGCCCTGGAACTTCTGGAAGTTTGCACCGAGATGCTGCATGATCGCCAACGCTTGGTCAGTGACGTCGGCTGGCGCGCGAGTCGCATCGATCGTTCCCAGCTTTGATGCAAACCGACTAAATGCAGCCTGGTCGATCCCCAGGTCAGCCGCAGGTGACGTCGCGACGGCCAATTTCAGATTGCGATCGATATCCGCGAGCAGTTCCGGTCGGGCCGCTGCTCCCTCAAGCACGCCTCCGAAAGCGGCAATTGCATCCGAGCGCATCACGCCCGGAATGCTCGACAACTCGCTTTCGATCTTCGCAGCGTTCTGCGTCTGACCGGTGAGCGTCAATTGCTTCACCAGCGAGCGGTTGACCTCCTGTGTCTTCTCCCTAATGGCTTCCATTCTGGTATCCCATTGGCGGTAGGCGCTTACGACCGCGCCGACAGCCGAACTCACCGAAACGTAGCCCGATGCCAAGTTCTTCAGCGATGTCGCTTCACGCGTGATGAGCCCTGTCGCCTGGCTGTGCTGCCGGCGCGACTTCTTTCCGCCCTCGGACATCTTCGCCTGCAGCCGCACATTCTTCTGGTAGAGTTTGTCGTACGCCTGCTCGATCTGCTTCGAGTCGCTGGTGAACTTGGTGGCTACTTCGCCCATGATTCGCTCTTCTCCGGTACATAAATACGGTGCGAATTCTACGCACGTGTGCAACGGTTTGCGACCCCGGTTCCGGAATCACTATGAAGCCGCTTTGCCGTCCGGTGGCGGAACCTTGAACCCTCGGACCGTGGTGTAGCAATTGGTCGCTTGCTCACCCTTGAACGACGTTTTGCAGACGACCTCCGAATCGAACACGTTGTCCCAAATTCCGTACGCCAGCACTTCGGTCAGTTCGCTGGCCGTGTCGATTGCGGCCAATAGTTCACCGCGAACTTTGTCTACTTCGAGCTCATAGCGCTCGCGGTGCAGGTGCTCCGGGTGCGCTCGCGCTGCACTGCCGTCAAACCAGGCACGCGGGCCAGCCCCCTTGGCAAACGCCAGCGCGGCGCCCGCCAGGTTTAGCATCTCATGCAGGCTCCAGCCGCCGGCCGGCGGCTCGATCGGCCGGTTGTTCTTCAGGGCATCGACGAAACGGGCTTGCGCGTCCCTTTCCATGATGACGTAGATCGGCATCGAGATTCCTTTCAATTGGGTTGGACGCGGCGACTCGCTTCCTCCAACAATAGTCTAACCATCGAGCCAAGAGACTCCTCCCACGGTTTGTAGGCGAAATTGCTGATCATGACCGGCTCTCGCAGCGCCGGGTCGGTGTGCCGCCAATGCACTAGCGCGGCGCCATCCGCTTGCCACGGGTTTGGCGCCACTTTGATTTCGAGGGTGCCGTAGTCGTGAGGCGGCGAGCTCGTGCGAATGGGAAACGGAGAGAACCGGTCTGTTTTCAGCCGTTCCGCCTCCGGGGCACACAACTCGATGCGAGCCACTAGGCTGTCGCCATCGCGCTCGAGCGGCGCGGCACCCGCATCGGGCACGTTCATGTGCTGGAGCGATTCCAGTACATAAGCCTGGATTCGCGAAAGCAGTTCGCGCTGGTCCTTGAGTTCCATGCGGTTGTCCTTTGTGACGCCGGCCGGAGCGGCCGACCGCGCACGTCGCGATCGACCGCCGCCCTCAAGTCTATCAGGCCGCGCCAGATCGGCGAGGGGCCCGTGTTCGGCTGTTGGAAATCGCCGCGCGCTGCCGCGCCACCGCATCTTCGATGCGAACCAAATCCGTGGACCTCGACACACGCTCGATGGCGGCCAGAATTGCCTCAATTTCAGTTCTACTCAGTGGCGACGTGCCGCGCAGGACGTCAACGATTTCGCCAGACTCGCCGTGCGCAATCGACCGCTCCGCTACGGCAGGGCTCGTAAGAGCGACACATGGGGATCGCGGCGACGCGGGTGTCGCTTGCTCCGTCTGACCAGCGCCGGCGGCTTCTGTCGCGATCTGAAGTTCGACGCTGCGTTGGAAGTCCAATTGCGTTCTCCAGGCCCAAGGGTTCTCGGCCATATCGCGGCGAATTCGCTCAAGGAGTCTTGGCGATTCGGCAAGAGGGACGAGGCATTGCGCCTTCCTGTAGCTCAATTCGCCGCTACGCACCCGCTGCTGCCACTCCTCGGGAAGCTTCAACAAGCTCATCATGGCAGTAACCCAAGCCCGGGATTTGCCGAACAGCTTGCCCGCCTTCCCGTAAGTCCAACCAGTTTTGCTACGCTTCCCCTGCGAGTTCCTGCCGCACATCCCCCTCAATGCTTCAGCGATCTCCATTGGCCCAAGATTCTTGCGCGCCAAATTCTCGACGAGCATGGCCGGCAATGTATCGGTGTCGCGTATGGCTCGCACGATGCACGGCACAGTCGACAGGCCGGCTAACGTCGCAGCCCGGTACCGGCGTTCGCCGACGATCAGTTCGTAC
>QIMA01000212.1 GCA_003233535.1 Rhodanobacteraceae bacterium | reverse complement strand
CAGCCGCCAACTGCCCTCAGGTACCGGCGAGAGCAGGTCGCGGCCGGAAACCACAGCGTCCCACAGCTGATCGGGGCTCAGCGCGCCGGGCAGCACGCAGGCGCTGCCGACAATGGCGATTGGCGTAAAGCTCATCGCCGTAGAGTCCTTGAGCGACGTGTCTGGTTTGCCTCAGCCATGCGCTCAGCCTGATGGCAGCGCGTGGTTTTGCACGCCCAGTAACTCGGCGAAGCGTCGACCGTCGCCGTCAGTCAAAACGATGTCAGTTTTAGTCGTGGCGTCGCCAACTTGGCGGCTGTAAGCCGTCGCGGTAATCGGACCGCTGCTGCTGTTGCTGCGTGGATAGTTGCGCACCTTGTCGATGCTGGTGGGCAAGTTGGGTCCGCCGAGCATGCGTTGGCCGTAAAGCACGGCGAGCTGCATACCGCCATCGAGCGCGGCAACGTCCAACTGCCAGCCATCTTGCGGCCAATCGGTCGCCGCGATGCCGCGCAGCTGGGCGCGAATGCCCTGGTCGGAAATGCCGGCAACGTGCTCAATCACCTCGAACGAGCCGCGATGGAAGAGCAGATCCTGATACAGCGGCCGATCGCCCCATTCTTCCAAATGCAGTTCCGGCAACCCCAGCTGGGTGCTCGGATCGGTGTCGCCCAGCTCGACTCGCGCGCTGTAGCGTGGTCGACCCTGGGCATCGAGCACGCTCATCTGCAGCTGCTGGCCATCAGCCGCCTGCGGGCGGGTTTCAATGCGCAGCAGATCGCCGCTATTTTCGAATCCAGGCAGCGGAATGCCCTTGAGTACCCGCAAATCATGCACCGCGAGCACCGCCATTCCCGGCCGGAAACTGCGGGCGGCGCGGGTTAACCACTCGGCGACCAGAACCACCGGAACCACCGGTTGACCGTTGACCGCGTGGCCGGCGAGATAGTCATGGCTGAGTCTGGCCACGTGCAGCTCTAGCGCGTCGACGCGGCCGTCGGCACCGGCGGAGAGCAGCGCTTGCGGACGCGGTTCGCCACCCAGCACGAGTTCGACCGCGCCGCTGGCATCGGCCATTTCATCGGCAAACATTCGTGCGCCGACGATAAGCGGAATCATCGGCACGCCAAGGTCGGCGAAGCGCTGGCGCAGCGCCGGGTTGACCATGCCGCCTTCCCAAGGTCCCCAGCCGAGCGCTTTGACACGTAGCTGCGGGCGTTCGGCGATTTGCGCCAAAGCGACCTTGTTGAGCACTTCGTTCGCCATCGCGTAATCGGCCTGCCCGGTGTTGCCGCAGCGCGCCGATACGGACGAAAACACGCACAGCAGCTTCAGCGGATCGCCGGCGGTGGCCGCCAGCAGCGAGCGCAGGCCCAGCACCTTGGTGTTGAAGACGTGCGCGTACTGCGCGTCGGTTTTCTCTTTGATCCGTTTGTCGGCGAGGACGCCGGCAGCGTGGACTAGGCCGCGAATCGGCCCGTGCTTGGCGCGTACCTGCATCAGTGTGCTGGCAACCGCGGATTCGTCATCCACCGACACCGCGAAGTAATGAGCTGTGGCGCCCGCAGATTTGATTGCCGCCAGCGTTTGCCGAACCTCGCGCAGCGCCAATACGTCGCTCACTTGGCGCTTAAGCTTCGCCGGTGTGATCTTCTTGCCGGCATCTTTGGCCGCAGCGATGCAGGCAGCCTGCAGTGCTTTGTCGCCGACTACGTTGCGACAGTGCTCGGGCTCATCGACCAATTTGGTACGACCTAGCAACACAAAATTAGCGCGACAGCGTCCGGCCCATTCAGCCAGGCAGCTGGCCGTCACGCCGCGTGCGCCGCCCGATACCACCACAACGTCTGCAGCCTCAATTACTTCAGCATCGGCCACAACGGCAGTGGCGGTGCTGTGCAGACTGCGGCGGTCACCAGTGGCGCTCAAACACACCTCAATCTCGCCGCCGCCAAGCAGCAGTTCATCGGCGATTGCGCGGGCAATCGTCGCCGGGTCGCGCTGTCCGCAATCGATATCAATGGCCTTCAGCGATGCTTGCGGCCATTCCAGCGCGCAGGTCTTGATTAGCGCCGGCATGCCACTCATCCAGTTGCTCGGCGCAGCGCTGGGCGGATGCCCAAACCCGCCGCCGGTGTCCTGCACCGTCACCAACAGGCCTCGGTCATCTTCCATCGTCTTAGCCAACCGCCGGGCGACCGCGAAAGCCTGATGATTGATCGCCATGGCCGCATCGCTGTCGGCTACCGACGCCAGTCCGCCGAGAAAGACGCAGGCGCTGGCTTGCTCAGGCAGTTGTGCTGCGTAGGCTGCGTTTACGCCGCGCCGCCCCAGTTCAGCCACCAGTTCATTGGCCACGGCCTCCGGACCAAGCACCCAAATGCATTCGCCCGCGATCAGGCCGGGCATGGCGAAGCCGGTTGCCGGAGCGGCTACGGGTTCGAGGGTGTAGCGGGCGCAGTTGCTTTTAGGGCTGAGGGCTGAGGGCTGAGGGCTGATTAGAGCAGATGCAGAGCTCGCGGCAGCAGGCGCCGGACTCAGCGTGGCGGCCGGTGAATCTTGGCTAGCACCGGCGCCAGCAGCGTCGAGGTAGCTGATGATCTCGGCCAGGGTGTGCAGAGCGGTTAGGCGTGAGCGGTCCACCTTCGGCAAGTGCGGAGCGCGTTCGTCCAGGGTGGCTAG
>QIMA01000044.1 GCA_003233535.1 Rhodanobacteraceae bacterium | reverse complement strand
ATGAACCACTACACCGCTCCTTCGGAAAAACCACTGGGCAATCAATGTCCTGCGCGATCATCGCGCGAGTTCATGAAATATCCGGGCTAGCCCGGGCGAAATTTCCTTTGATCCTGCTGCTGGAAATGTTGCTCGCGCCTTTTGGCGGCGATCCTGGCTTTCTGCTGCTGGTGCTGCTGAGCCTGTTCGACGTCGTTGCCGCTTTCACCGTGTCTATTGCTGTGGCCTGGCGCGACGTGGGTTTTGGGCCGCGTTGAATACTGAGGGCTGACTGAGGGCAAAACAGTTCCAGTAGCCAGAAAAGCAGGGCCTACCTGGGTCGGTGCAGTGGCTAATGCCAGCTCACCGACTCCACCAGCATCAGTTCGCAAGCACCTTTGCCAGTGTCGCTGCGCCTCATTGATGAGCGCCAACGGAAACCGTCATCACTGCGCGCATCGACCAGATATCCGGACAACTCAACAACTTGGCCTTTGCCGATTCGGCGCATTTGTTTGAGCACTTCCGAGTTCGCCGGAATCAGATGGGTGTTAGCGATGGAGCGAGAGATCTCAATCAGCGGAATCGGAAACTCACTGGACCGCCACGTGGCGTAGCGCACGCTTTGCTTGATGTCAATTTGATCGATGATCGCGCTATCGCTCATCCTGCCCCAGCCCAAGGCTAAGTCCATCGGTGATAGGTCTGCGCCGGCATCCCAGCTGTAGTCTGCACGAGACAGTACGCGCGCCCGGATGCGGTATTCGGCCAGCAGCGTGAGGTTGTGCTGTTCATCCAAACGCTGGACGCGCTCATCAGACAAATCGCGCTGCACAGGCCGTTCTTTGACCAGTACGCCCGGCCCCGGATTGACCGTCATTGGCGGCCCAGTCATCCAGGCATGCACGAAGCCACCCGCAATCAGCAAATACAGCGGCCAGAATCGACGAAATCCCATTATCCTAGAAACCTCAGTTAGACGGGGTAGCGTGTGCGGTTGTGGGGGTGCAGGGCACGGCGGAATGGTTGTTCCATTGCGACGAGTTGCAACGCAACCATGCGCCGCCCTCGCGCTGATGTGATCGGTGTGCAATCTGCCCCGTCCAACTGAGGTCCCTAGGATTATTTAACTCTTAACTCGGGCTCGCCGGGGTCAGCATTAAGCGGCGCTCAACGATTCAGTGGAAAGCAGTTCCGCCGGTAACGAGCGCAAGACTTCAGCAAGCATCGGCATCAGGCGCGCACGCGCCGACTGCCGCCGCCAGATCAGACCCAGAGAACGTTTCGGCGACGGCTCTTCGAAAGCCACCACGCGCAGCGCCGGATTGCAGGCCACAGGCGGCTTCACGCTGAGCACCGGCAACAAGGTCACACCCACGCCAGCGGCGACCATCTGGCGCAGCGTTTCTAAACTGGTTGCGCGAAAACCCTGCCGTTCGCGTGCGCCAGCGAGTTCGCAAACCTCCAACGCCTGGTCGCGCATGCAGTGTCCCTCCTCCAGCAGCAGCAAGCTATTGGCCTTTAGATCAAATAGCTGCGCAGGCATGTGCTCCGGCGCAGGCTGGTCGGCCGGCAAGCAGAGCACAAAGGGCTCGTCGAACAGCAACTCCTGCGCAAAAGCTTTGTCTTCGACCGGCAAGGCCAGTATTGCCGCGTCGATCTGACCTCGGCGTAACTGGTCAACCAGCAACTCAGTCTTTTCTTCGATTAAGTAGAGCTCCAACTGTGGAAAGCGCTCGCGCAGCTGCGGCATCACGTGCGGCAGCAAATACGGTCCGATGGTCGGAAACAGGCCCAGTCGAAAACTACCTGCTTCCGGATCCCGGTGTCGCCGTGCCTCTTCACGGATCTGGTCAACCTCGTTAAGGACTACTCGAGAGCGTTCAGCGATCGCCACGCCGACCTCGGTCAGCATCAGCTTGCGCGGCCCGCGCTCGATCAACACCACGCCTAGCTCCTCCTCGAGCTTCTTGATCTGCGTGGAAAGCGTGGGCTGGCTGACGAAGCTCGCTTCCGCCGCGCGGCCGAAATGGCGATGATCCGCCAATGCCACCAAGTACTTCAAATCGCGCAAGTTCATTGCTAGCCCTGCTCCTGAGAGATCACAGCGGAGTGATACACAAAACCTATCACAAACATAATATCAATCGATTGGACTGAATTCCAGCGGATCGCTACTCTGCATCGCATCCCGTAGCCACTGCGCTTTGGTGCGCCTGCGTTAAGGACGAAGCAATGAATGTACCAAGCGCGAAAACTCCCGACTACGCCAAAGACCTACGCCTGAATCTCGATAGCGTGCTGGTGCGCCCGGATTAAGCGAGCGTCAAATTTGGATACCAAGAGCGGCCTCAGCGGCTGCCCAAACGGGGCCCTATTCCCTGCCCTTTCTACTAACCCAACGTGATAGTGATCACCTGAATCACGCAAGCGGCCACAAAACCAGTCAGGAAGAACAAATAGCTCAACCTGAGGTACGGATATTTGTGCCGAGCCAAATACACGCCTAGCGAGTACAAATCGTTGGCCAGATTTTCGTAAACCGCCCGATCGGTGCGCAACGCGTCGCCCCAAAGCTCAAAGAAGCGGTCTCCAGGCAACTCGGAGAAGTGCGCGAAAAACATGATATTGAAGTAGTCAGGCAGGTCGTAAACGTCCTTCAACCGCATAGGCCGGTACTTC
>QIMA01000567.1 GCA_003233535.1 Rhodanobacteraceae bacterium | reverse complement strand
GAACCGCCACCGTTGTTGCGCAAATCAATCACCACGCCGTCGACCTTTTCGCTCTCGAGCTCCTTGAGCAAATTACTGACGTCGCGCGTGGAACTGCGGTAGTCGGCATCACCGCGCTGCCGAGCGGCGAAGTCCATATAAAACGTCGGCAGTACGATCACGCCAATGCGCCGCTGCTGCTGATCGACTTCGATCTCGATCACCTTCTTCTGCGCCGCCTGCTGCTCAAGCGTGACTTTGTCGCGCTGCAGCGCAATCAAATCGGTGGCGCCGCCCTCAAGCCTCGATTTCGGCAAGACTTCCAGCTTGACTTCGGTGCCTTTGGGGCCGCGAATCAAGTCAACCACGTCATCCAAACGCCAGCCAACCACGTCAACAATCTCGTCACTATCCGGCTGGCCTACGCCGACAATCTTGTCACCGGCTTTGATCCGGCCATCCAAATCCAGCGGTCCGCCAGGCACGATCGTGCGGATCATCGTGTACTCGCTTTCGCGCTGCAGCACCGCACCGATACCCTCTAGCGACAAGCGCATCGAGATCGCGAAATTCTCGCTGGCGCGCGGGCCCAGGTAGCTGGTGTGCGGCTCGATGGCCGAGGCGTAGGCGTTAAGGAAGGTTTGGAACACGTCCTCGCGATCGAGTTGATCCACGCGCCCTTTGAAATCGGCATAGCGTTTATCCAGCGTCTTGCGAATCTCGGCGTCTTCCTTGCTCGCCAAGGTCAGGCGCAACCAGTCATTTTTGACCCGGCGGCGCCATAAATCTTCCAGCTCTGCCGTATTCTCGGCGTAGACGGCGTCCTCGCGGTCGTAGACATAATCTTCGTCGACGGTGAAGTCGAAGCCTTCCTTAACCAGCGCTCGAGCGTGTTCGGTGCGCTCACCAACGCGCTTGAGGTAGCGTTTGTACATGGTGAAAGCCGCACCCAGCGCTTTCGACTTAATCGCGTCGTCGAGCGTGGTGCGATAGGGCTCAAATTCTTCGACGTCGGAGGCCAGCAAAAACCAGCGGTCGCCGTCCAGCGAATCCAGATAGCGAGTAAAGATCTGCGCCGACATGGCGTCGTCGAGCGCCTCACTCTTGTAGTGGATTCGGGTGAGATGGCGCATCGCCCATATCGCCGCTTCGGCCTGGTCTTTGGTCGGCTCCAGATCGGCGAGCGTGACCGTTTTGGGCTTAGCGTTGACGCTACCGGACAGTGCCAGTGCGAACGCGGCGAAAAAAATTGCAGTGCGCATCATATTTACTTGCCCTCACCTTGAAGCTTGAGATCGATTGCTTGATCAGCGGCCGCAGCCATCTGGTCAGCGTGATAGGAAGATCGGACCAGCGGTGCGCTGGCGACGTGGCTGAATCCAATCTGGCGGCCATAGTCGCCGAGCTGATCGAACCCCTCCGGGGTCCAGTAGCGATTCACCGGATGATGGTGCGTGGTTGGCTGCAAGTACTGGCCAATCGTCAACATATCGACGTCATGGGCGCGTAAATCACGCATCGCTTGCTCGACTTGCTCACGCGCCTCACCCAGACCCAGCATGATGCCCGACTTGGTCGGCACGCGCGGATGCATCGCTTTGAAGCGCTTCAGCAAGGTCAGCGACCAGTCGTAGTCTGCGCCCGGACGGACTTCGCGATACAGCTCGCGTACCGTCTCCAAATTGTGGTTGAAGACATCGGGCGGTGCGTCGACGAAAGCTTCCAGTGCGCGCTCCATACGACCTTTGCCGCGAAAATCCGGGGTTAAGACTTCGATTCGGATCGACGGACTTAGTTCCCGAGCAACTTTAATGCAGTCGACGAAATGGCTAGCGCCACCGTCGCGCAAATCGTCGCGATCGACGGACGTGATTACCACATAACGCAGTCGCATATCGGCGATGGTCCGGGCCAATCGGCCCGGCTCACCGAGATCAGGGGGCTGCGGTCGGCCGTGCGCCACATCGCAAAAAGAACAGCGCCGCGTGCATACTTCGCCGAGAATCATGAAGGTGGCCGTGCCTTTGCTGAAGCACTCGTGGATGTTTGGGCACGAGGCCTCTTCACAAACGGTCACCAAACGCTCAGCACGCAAACGGGCCTTCAGCTTGGCCACGTGATTGCCCGCTGGTAGCTTTACGCGAATCCAGCTGGGCTTGCGCAGCAGCGGCGCAGACGAGTCAAAAGTGACCGGATTGAGGCCAACCTTGTTCTCGCCCAACTGCTTTTCGCCGACGACTGTGGCGGGGATGATTCTGCTGGGAGTTTGCGTTTCGCTCATGCTTAATCAATACCTTATTCGAAGCTGATCGTACAAGGGTCATTAGGGATACACTGAATACTCACGCAGCCCTGGATGTCGCACAAAGGATGGGGCGCTACCCAAGAGCACGCCGCGTCTGCACAAAGGGCGCCGCAACCTGGACGCTGGCCTGCGCTGCGATAACTTGCTCCGATAGTGCACACTACGTTGAATCCGCACGGGGCTTGTGTGGCGCACATCCAGACCGTTCAACGCCGTAGTCTACGCCGATCGCTTGACCAGCTATGCAGCCGTTGGCATCTAACCCGGATATTTCATAATCTTCTGCTCGCTAACCCGGATGTTTCATGAACTCGCGCGATGATCGCGCAGGACATTGATTGCCCAGTGGTTTTTTCGAAGGAGCGGTGTAGTGGCTCATACACCCGACTGAG
>QIMA01000034.1 GCA_003233535.1 Rhodanobacteraceae bacterium | reverse complement strand
TCCCTTGATTAGTTACTTGGTCGGCTGACGGAGTTCAGTAACACGCGGCCACTAGGCATGAGCAGCTATTCGCTGAGGTGAATAGCTGAGCTGGCGATGACGACCGCAGCGCAAAAGCTGCGATCATTGGGGCATGAACGAACCGCAAACCTCCGTCGCGCAACTTAATGTCCTCGGTACGCCACTACAGCTGTGCAGTTTGGCGCCCTTGACCGGCTTCTTCCGCGACGGCTGCTGCCGAACTGACCCTAGCGATCGCGGCCTGCACGTCGTTTGTACCGTCATCACCGCCGAGTTCTTGGCCTTCTCCAAGGCACAGGGCAACGATCTGTCCACGCCTCACCCCGAATACGGTTTTGCCGGACTCAAGCCGGGCGATCGCTGGTGCCTGTGCGCCGAACGCTGGCGCGAAGCGTTTGAGATGGGTAAGGCACCGGATGTGGTGCTGGATGCGACCCATATCAGCGCGCTGGCGGTGGTGTTTTTGGAGCAGCTGAAGTCGCATGCGGCGGTTGAGCGCAGCTGACTGAGCCGGGGCTATCTGCCCCGCGTCATCCTCCTCGTAGTCGTAACTCTGCGCCACCGACCAACAAAGCTCAGATGCGTCGAATTTGCCAGCAGCGCTACCGACCTAGCCCTTCATCGACCGCAGATCCAAGCTAAACACCACACCATCACCCTGCGGCCGATTGCTGGCCTTGGCTTCGCCCTGGTGCAATTCAGCCACTAGACGAACGATATAGAGCCCCAATCCCAAATGCGGGCTCTCAGTGCCCCCGTGGCGCAACGAAACCAGCGATTCGAAGAGCCGATCCTGCATTTCTACGGGCAGCGGCGGGCCCTGATTACCGACCCAAACGGCGGCGCCTTCGACGGTCGTAGCGCAGCCGATTTCGATCCAACCGTCCTTCGGGCTGAAGCTCAGGGCGTTGTCGACTAGCTTGTCCAGGGCCTGATGGATCAGTTCTGGGGCGCCACGCAAGGGAATCTCGCGAGTCGGAATTTGCAGGCGTAGCTTTCTGCCTCCAGCCAAGTCACGGTAACCGGCACCCGCGTTGGCAACCAACGCGGCCAAATCAAACTCTTCAGCTTCGGCCACGTCCACCGCGCGCTCGATACGCCCGGCCTCGCTCATCGCGCGCAGGATAGCGCGCAGCCGCTCGGCGCCACCGCGGGCGCGCTCCGCATAAATTCGGGCACTATCGGGAATCTGTTCGTGCTCGAGGTTCTCCAGCGAGGATCGAACCACGGCCAGCGGTGTCGCCAACTCGTGCGAGAGCTTGCCGGCGAGCGAACGCAGGTAGGCGGTGTAGGCGTGTACCTGATCGAGCAGCTGAGCAAAGCTGCGCGATAAATCGCCGACCTCATCAAGCGCCCGTGAACGCGGAAAGCCCTCGCGCAGACGGCCCTCGGGCGTGAGTGCGTTTTCCGCTGCATTACGCAGCGAGCGGATGCGCAAAGACAGATAGCTGGCGTAACCAAACAGCACGGCTGCGGCAGCAAGCACACTGAGGAATCCGCCCAACAGCAACCCGCCCAGACCCTTGTTAGTCCAGATCAGCAGTGCATCAGAGCTACGTTCCAACACCACCGCACCGTTACCGCCAGGCAGCGGTGCGGCCGCACTGAGGATGACAGTAGCCAGACTCCCCGCAGGCCGCCAGCCAACAGCGTCCACGCCCTCCAGGGCACGGGTGGATTCACGCACGCGCAGCACGCGCTGATCTGGACCATAGCCATTCGGTTCGGCCAACGGCGGCGCCAACAGCCAGCGATAGACCATCGCCCGCAGCCAACGTTGGAAGCTCAAATTCTCTTCTTTGGGGTCGACCAGTTGTCCACTTCGACGCAACACATGGCCGCCAGGCCCAAGCACGCGAGCGCGCGTCCGTGCCGGCAGCAGCGCGGCCAAAACGGCGTCGTCGCGTCCGGCCTCCACCAGCGGCCGCGGCTGGCCCGGCTGCTCAGTGCCGGTGCCGGTGCCATAATGATCGCGCAGTTGCGGCGTGCGCGCGCCGGCGTAGTCAAGCACCTCCAGCCCCAAGGACGCAGGTGCCCTGGGCTCCGGCAGCAGCGCCTCAATCACGTAGCCATCGGGGCGGCCACGCCACACCGCCGCCACGCCCAAGGTCGGCACCCGCCCATCGGCACTGACCACCGGCTGCGCCCGCAGCTGACCGTCTGTTGCGCTGTGTAGCCGGTAGCTGCGCAGCCCATCGACATCGTCCAGGTGAATCAGCACCTGATCGACATCTTGCGTTCGTCGATTGATCAGATCGGCGCGGACCGGACTCTGATCGTTGACCTCAATCCACAGGTACAGCCCGCGACTGCTGCGCACGGCACTGACCCGCGCCGGGGCCTGATTGTCTTTATCGCTGTGCAGCAACTGAGCATCGGTATCGATACCCACCCAGTCATCGGCGTAGCCGTCTAACTCCAGCGCCGCGGACACCCGGCGCACGTATAGCGGTTCAGAGCGGACCAAACGCGGCGGCAATTCCGGCTCCAGCGCAACGAATGCCTGCGCCACCGCGTGCGCTGATGCCAGCAGCGCCGCCTCCTGCCCTTGGCGCAGCGTGGTTTCCATCTCCACCAGAAAGCGCCAGCCGGCCAGCGGGAAGACCAGCATGACCGCCAGCATGAGCAGGAGTTTGATGCGTAAAGGCATTAGGGCGA
>QIMA01000291.1 GCA_003233535.1 Rhodanobacteraceae bacterium | reverse complement strand
ATCTGCGCACGCCGCTGATGCGCATGAGTGTGGCCGCTCACATGCTGCCTGTGCATCCGCACGTGGCACAGATCCAGGCGGACATCGCAGAGATGGATCAGCTGATCGGCAGCGCGTTGGAATTGGCTAGGGCCGGCCATAACGAACCCGATGAAACCGTTGCAGTCGCTGCACTAGTCGCGCAGCTATTGCACCAGCGCGGCGAGAATTGGCCGATTCAAGTCGACCCAGAACTGCACTTGCGCGCCCCGCCGATCGCCCTGCGCCGCGCACTCGACAATCTGATTCAGAACGCACTGAGGCACGGGCTCGCACCGTTCGCGGTGGTCTCCGAGGCCAGCGCGAACTCGGTCCGACTAGTCGTTGCCGACGCGGGTGAGGGACTGCGCGAGCTATCGGCAGAGCGCGCTCGGGAACCGTTTGAGCAGGGCGCAAGCAGCGCCTACGGCAGCGGCTTGGGATTGGCGATCGTCGACCGATTGGCCGCCTCATTCGACGCCGAACTTAGCCTGGAACAAACCGCCGAAGGCTTCCGAGCGGTCCTGAGCGTGCCCATCCACCGAGTCGCGAACGCGTAAGCGCATGAGCGGCTAAACTGCGCAGCCTTGCCCTCTGTGACTTCCAACTCGATGTCCGACGACCGCCACAGCGCCCTGCTCGCCTTTGTTCATCAGCACCTGGGCAGCGACGCCTCGGCGCCGCTGCCTGCCAGCAGTGACGCCAGCTTTAGACGCTATTGGCGGGTGCAGGCAGGCGGGCGCACGCACATCGTCATGGACGCGCCGCCTGACAAAGAAAACTGTGCGCCGTTCATCGACATCGGCCAGCGCCTGCGCGCGGCGCAGATCAAAGCGCCCGAAGTGCGCGCCAGTGATCTGGCTAGCGGCTTCCTGCTGCTCAGCGATCTAGGTACCGAAACCTTGCTGCCGGCCCTCAACGACGGCAACGTCGACGCCTACTACGGCAGCGCGCTGCGCAGCCTACAGCGCATGCAGCAGTCGGTGGAGGTGGGCGGATTGCCGCGCTACGACCAACTGCGGCTGCGCGACGAAATGGAACTGTTGCCGCGATGGTTCTTGCGTCAGCACTTGGGCGTAGAGCCAGATTGCGAGGAATACGACATTATCGAGACCGCCTTCATAACGCTGATTCACAGCGCCCGAGTGCAGCCCCAGGTATTCGTCCATCGAGACTTTCATTCGCGCAACTTAATGCTCGGTGAGGGCCCGCACGCGGAGCTGGGCGTGCTGGACTTCCAGGATGCGGTCATCGGTCCGATCACCTATGACCTGGTTTCGCTGCTCAAGGACTGTTATCTGCGCTGGCACCCGGATCGGGTCGCCGCCTGGGCCGAAGGCTACCGACAACAGCTGACCAACGCCGGCGTTGAGGTACCGGATTCTTTGCGCTGGCAGCGCTGGTTCGATCTGATGGGCGTACAGCGACACCTCAAAGTACTGGGAATCTTTGCCCGGCTGCACTATCGAGACGGCAAAACGGAGTATCTGGCCGACCTGCCGCGAGTCTTGGGATACGTGCTGGAGACCTGCGAACGCAACTTAGAACTGGAAGCAATCGGTAAACGTCTGGCGAATTGGACGGCGAGCCATGACCTCACTAAACCTCGGATCTAGGGCGCGCCGTACAAGAAGTTGCCGTGTTCTCCCCTCAAAAGCCGAAATATTTACGAATCGGCGTAAATTTCTATGTCTCCATGCGTACAAATGCCGCGTTTAGGCCTAACTTTGTAGCACTCCTAGAACAACAGAAGAATCCGACCTGCATGAAGGTCTTAATTTTCGCCGCAGGCAAGGGTGAGCGGCTCAAACCGATCACCGAGAAGATACCCAAAGCCCTGGTATCGGTCGGCGGTCGACCACTGATCGTGCACCACTTGCAACGCCTCGCCGCTGCGGGCCTGCCTCAGATCGTGATCAACTGCGCCTATCTGGGCCAAGTCCTGCGCGATGAGATCGGTACGGGTTCGCGCTGGGGCGTGCGTATTCGCTGGTCTGATGAAGGCGATGAGGCACTGGAGACCGGCGGCGGCATGCTTCACGCGCTGCCCCTGCTGGGACGCGATCCGTTTATCGCGCTCAACGCCGATGTATACACGCAGTTAGACTTTGCCCGGCTGAAAGACCACCCGAAGGGTTTGGCACACCTCGTGTTGGTGCCCAACCCGGCGCACAACCGGCGCGGCGACTTCGCCCTGGAAGATGGGCAAGTGCTCAGCGTAGCCGCGGGCAGACTGACCTTCTCCGGAATCGGCGCCTACCGGCCTGAATTGGTCGAGGGCTATCGACCGGGCTCATTCAAACTCACACCGGTGCTGCGTACCGCCATCGCCCATCGCCAAGTGAGCGGCGAGTACTACGAAGGCAGTTGGCACGACGTGGGCACACCAGAACGCCTGGCTGAGGTGGACGAAGTAGCGACCCACGACGGCTAATGTGTCTCAGTGCGCGAGATCTGCGCACTCAGTATGCAAGCGCTGATACGGCGCTGCTCGCCGCAGCCATAGCTATGCCAAATCTTCGCGCCTAGCTTCCAGCACTCTAGCGGCCAAGTTCTCGCTATCGCTTTGTGCGTCTGCCGGCCTAGCCCGGATATTTCATGAACTCGCGCGATGATCGCGCAGGACATTGATTGCCCAGTGGTTTTTTCGAAGGAGCGGTGTAGTGGTTCA
>QIMA01000391.1 GCA_003233535.1 Rhodanobacteraceae bacterium | reverse complement strand
CAGCGGTGAACGACTGGAATTGCTCGACGGACGCAGCGTCGATTTGGCCGACGATATGCTGGTCATTGGTGACGATAGTGGCGCACTGGCGTTGGCCGGAATCATGGGCGGCGGATCGTCGAAGATTGAAGACGGCAGCAGCAGCGTATTCGTCGAGAGCGCGCACTTCTCACCGCGGGCGATTAGCGGCCGCGCCCGTCGATTGGCGCTACACACCGACGCCTCACACCGCTTCGAGCGCGGAGTCGATCCAGAGCTGCCGCGTATCGCCTTGGAACGAGCGACCGAGCTGCTGGTGCAGATCGCCGGCGGTCAGGTCGGCCCGATCGTCGAAGCAGTCGATGAATCGGCACTGCCTACCCGTGCGGAAATTGTGCTGCGCAAGGCGCGCTTGGACAAAGTGCTGGGCATGCACATCGACCACTCGCAGGTGCGTGGAATTCTTGAACGATTAGGAATGACCGTCAGCGAAGATACGCTGACCTGGATCGCGCTGCCGCCTAGCGCGCGCTTCGATTTGGCACGTGAGGAAGATTTAATCGAAGAGGTGGTGCGCATATTCGGTTATGACAACGTTCCGGTGCATCTGCCACGGGGTGAGATTGCGCTGCGTTCGCCCTCTGAGTCAGTGGCCAGCGATTCCAGCCTGCGGCAGTTGATGGTCGCGCGAGGCTTTCGCGAGGCGGTCAATCTGAGTTTCGCTAGCGCTGAGCTGTTCGCACGCTACGGTTGGCAATCAGAGCCAGTGAAGCTAGCCAATCCGCTGTCTGCCGATTTGGGCTTGATGCGTCCGGCCTTGCTGCCCAGTTTGGTCGAAGCGGTAACGGCGAACCTGCGGCGGCAGGTTCCGCGAGTGCGGATGTTCGAATTGGGTCGGGTGTTCAGCAACGTCGAAGACGGTTCGGTCGAAGCCGAGCATCTTGCGTTAGTGAGCTGCGGCGCAGCGGTGGCTGAGCAGTGGGGTGAGGCTGAGCGCAAACCGGATTTCTTTGATCTCAAGGCAGAAGTCGAGGCCCTGCTGGCCTTGATGGGACGCTCGGGGCACGTGACTTGGGAGCGTGCCGATGCCGCCTTCCTACACCCAGGTCGTTCGGCAAAGCTGATGGTCGGCGACGTTGCGGTGGGTTTGGCCGGGGCAATACATCCGGCATTGCAGGCCGACCTGGACGTGCCAGAGGAAGTTTACGTTGCTGAGCTCAACCTCGATGCGCTGCGGCCGAAGGCCGTCGCGAAGGCAAAAAGCATCTCCCGTTTCCCCCTGGTGCGGCGGGACTTGGCGATGATCGTCGACGATCAGGTGGCGTACGAGCAGGTGCGTGAGTCGGTCCAGGGTGCATCCATTGATGCCCTCAAGGAACTGCGGTTGTTTGATCTTTATTGCGGCAAAGGTGTCCCTGAAGGCTCAAAGAGTTTCGCTATCGGCTTGATTTTCCAGCATGATTCACGCACTCTTGCGGAACAGGAAGTTGACGCCTGGGTTACCGTAGTGAGAGATCGGTTAACCCACACCGTTGGGGCAGCTTGGAGGGGATGAGCATGGCGCTGACCAAGGCTGACATGGCCCAACGTCTTTTCGAAGAAGTCGGATTGAATAAGCGCGAGGCGAAAGATTTCGTCGACGCTTTCTACGACGTCATGCGAGAGGCGCTTGAGCAAGGAGATGGCGTGAAGCTTTCGGGCTTCGGCAATTTCGATTTACGTGAAAAAAACGAGCGCCCAGGGCGCAATCCTAAAACCGGCGAAGAGATTCCGATCTCCGCTCGTCGCGTGGTCACCTTCAGACCGGGGCTGAAGTTGAAAGCACGAGTGGAAGCGAATGCTGGATCCGGGCAGTAATAGCGAACTGCCGGTTATACCGGCCAAACGCTACTTCACCATTGGTGAGGTTAGCGAGCTATGTGCCGTTAAGCCGCACGTCTTGCGCTATTGGGAACAAGAATTTCCGAGCCTGAAGCCGGTTAAGCGACGCGGCAACCGCCGCTACTATCAGCGTCACGATGTGCTGATGATTCGACAGATCCGTAATTTGCTATACGAACAGGGCTTCACTATCGGTGGCGCCCGGCAGCGCTTGGAAGGCGATGCGCAATCCGATAGCGCAACACCTATCGATCTGATCAAGGAAATGCGCAAGGAGCTTGAAGAAGTTCTGGAACTGCTCAATCCTTGAGTAGCAGCCAAGCGTTCCTCCCGACTTAGCAGGGAGCCCGCTGGATAGCTAGCCCGGATGTTTCATAAACTTCACGCGCCCTTGATCGCCCAGCGATTTTCCTCAGTCGGGTGTATGAACCCACCACGCCTTTTAGAAAAACCGCTGGCCTACCAATGTCCTGCGCGATCATCGCGCGAGTTCACGAAACATCCGGGCTAAAAGAAGCTACGCAATCCAACGGTAAGGTTGCGTCCCGGCACTGGGGCGAAATCGCGCAGCAATGAAGTGTGTAAGCGTGCCTGCGTATCGGCCAAGTTGCGACCCTGCAGGTACAGCTCCATTTCTAGCCTGTCGAGATCGAAGCCGTAACTGAGGTTGAGGTCGATCAGGTTGTATTCGTCTGTTTCTTCCTCGAGCGGCGCCACGCGGTTTTGGCGGGCGACTCGGGTTAGATCCAGGGTTGCACTCCATTGCTGATGATTCCAGGCAACCCCAAGCGCGACTCGTGCAGGTGAGATTCGCGGTAGGTTGTCGCCGTC
>QIMA01000022.1 GCA_003233535.1 Rhodanobacteraceae bacterium | reverse complement strand
CCGCTCAAGCCATAGGCCAGCAGCCGTTGCGGATCGAGTTGCACCTGATACTGGCGCACTTCGCCACCAAACGAGAGAACATCGGTAACGCCGCCCACCGGCATCAACAGCAGTTTGACCACCCAGTCATTGATGCTGCGCAACGCGATGATATCGTATTTGTCAGGATCGTCGCTGCGCAGATAATACTGGTATACCTGCCCCAGGCCTGATGTATTCGGCCCCATCTCCGGGGTACCGATGCCAGCGGGAACCTGCTCCTTTGCCGCTTGCAGCCGCTCGAACACCAGCTGGCGAGCGAAGTAGATATCGGTGCCTTCCTTAAATACGACGGTGATCACCGACAGACCGGTTTTTGAGATAGAACGCACTTCTTCAACATCCGGCAGCGCGTACATGACCGCCTCTATCGGGAAGGTGATTAACTGCTCCACCTCTTCAGCCGCAAGCCCTTGCGCTTCGGTGTTGATTTGCACCTGCACATTGGTCACATCAGGAAAAGCATCAAGGTTAAGCTTGGGGAGGACCAGTGCACCACCCACCATGATCGCGAGTAAGGCGAGCACGACCAGTAGCCGGTTTTCAATCCCGGCATCAATCATTTTATTTAACATGTGCGCGTTCCTTAGTGGTTATGCACAGAAAAACCGCTCTTGGCGATTTCCGATTGCACAAAGAACGCACCTTCGATCACGACGCGGGTTCCTGAGGAGACGCCTTCGATCACCGCCACTCCGTTCAAGGTTCGGACCACCTCGACCTCCAACGATTCGAACTTTCCAGGCGCTTCTTCGATAAACACTGCCCAGTCACCATCGGGACTCTGCAGAACGGCATCCTCCGGGACGGCGAACACGTCAACCAAGTCACTTCCGACGATGCGGGTGTCGACAAACAAGCCCGGATGCAATTGCTCATCCGGGTTGGCGACCTCGATGCGAACGGCCAGGGTCCGGGTGATTTCATCCAGCACGTGGTGCGCCTGGATCACGCGGCCTTCGAACCAGGTATCGCCCACACGTACGCGCGCTCGGCTGTCGCTCTTGACGCCCAGCGCTTCCTCCGGTGTCAGATTCGCTTCCACCCAGATGAGCGATTCGTCACTGATCTCAAACAGTTCACGACCGGGTTCAACGTATTCACCCTCGATAAAGTCATCTCGAATAACGGTTCCGTCTTGCGGTGCCAGAAGTTGAAACGTGCCATCGGCACTGCCCTTGTTCCCAGCCAACAATGCAGTGATCTGACCCGCGGTCATGCCATACGCACCGACACGCGAGCGTGCTTGCTGTTGCGCGACCTGCACTTGTGTAAAGCGTCGCTCGGACACGGTCGATTTGCCGAGCGCTTCGACCCGCCGCCATTCGCGCTCCGCCACTTGCAGTGCCCCCTGTGCCTCGGCCATTTTGACACTCGACAAGGTGACCAGTGGTTGTCCGGTAATGACGTGTTCGCCAAGTCGTACGTGACGCTGCATGATCTGTGCGGTGATGCGTGGAGCGACTTTCCGCGTCAGATAGGCGTTCAGTTTGACTTCGCCGGGCGCGCTAATCTCAGCGGCCAAACTGCGTGCCTGCAGCGGCTCAACCACAATACCGGCCACGCGCTGTTGCTCGACGCTGATGTCAACAGCGCCGCCTTCTTCCTCTTCGTTGTGATCACCGTGGCCGTCTTCGTCGCCATCATCATGATCGTCGGCTTCACCCTGCTGTTCGGCAGCCGGGTCGTGATCATCATGATCGTGCTGTGCATAGGTCGGGGTTACGGCCGTCAAACACAGACACAGCGCCATCAGTTTTAGGGTGTCCATTGGGGATTTTTCCGTAAAGTCAGTGTGTCTGTTCGGATTCTTACACTTCATTGGTACGCTCCCTGGCCGAGCCATACATCGACCTGACCGGACGCCCAAAGCCACTCAAACCAAGCGCGCCACAGCGCCTGGCGCAGGTCCAGTGCGCTTTCCTGAACGTCTAGGGTTTGGCGTAATTGCACGAGGTAGTCGGTGGTGCTGAGTTCACCCGCTTGCCACAGTTTTTGCAGTTGCTCGGTTTGGCTGGTCAGACTCGATTGCCCGGTCAATTCCCAATCGCCCCAGGCGCCACGCGACAATTCATAGCGTTCGGCCGCACTCGTGAGCCGCGCGTAAGCGCGCTGCATCACGTCGTCGGACATTTGTTGGGCCTGACTGCGTTCCGCCATCGCCGCGGTAACTTCGTAGCTGAATCGATTGCGAACGAACAACGGTATCGTCACGTTGACGCCGACCAGATTCTCACCGCTTTCACGACCACCCGCCACGCTGATGGTGGGATCGGGACGGCGTTCGCGTTCGCGCAACGTTACCGTCGCGTTAGCGGTTTCGACCTGGCGACGTGCGGTCAGCACTTCAGGCAATGCCAGCAGCAGCGATTGGGGATCGGTCGCACTTTTTGGCAACTCGGGCATTTGATTTGGCAGCGTCGGCCACTGAGCGGGCGTCGAGCGTGGTGTGAGATTGCGTACCGCCTGCCGGGCTTCGGCCAGGGCGGCACTGGCCGTCGCTTTCTGAATGCGCGCGTCGGTAAAGGCCAGCGTTGCCAAGGAGAGTTCGACCTGGTTTAGATCCCCGGCATCGAAACGCCGTTTCGCCAGCGTGGCGAAGTCATCCATCAGGGCGCGGCGCGCGCCGGCTAAGCCTTCGCGTTCCAGACCC
>QIMA01000514.1 GCA_003233535.1 Rhodanobacteraceae bacterium | reverse complement strand
CAGAAGCGACTCTGGTGGTAACGACGCATGATTTTCCGCGCATGATCGACTTCGACAGCGCTGAGTTGGATCGCCGTGTGGTGAGCGTGAGCAGCGGCCAAGGCGAGGGCGAGATGACCCTGGTCTCCTGTGGTCGCCCGTTGCCAGGGACCGAGATTCGCATCGTTGATCCCGAGACCATGAAACCAGCCGCTGAGCGCGCAGTTGGCGAAATTTGGGTGAGTAATTCCAGCGTGGGCCTGGGCTACTGGGGCCGCCCTGAGGACTCAGAGGTCATCTTCCAAGCACGTGTAGGCGACGAGGCACGGACGTATCTGCGTACCGGTGATCTGGGGTTTTTGCACCAGGGCGAGCTATTCGTACGCGGCAGAATCAAGGACCTCATTCTGATTCACGGCGCCAACCATTATGCCTCCGATATCGAACAGACCGCGCTGGCCAGCCACCCACTGATTAATGACGGATTCGCTGCAGCCTTCTCTGTCGATGACGGCAAGAGGGAGCATCTGCAACTGTTGGTTGAGCTTCCCCGAGGCACGAAACAGGTTGATGCCGGGACACTGGAGCAGTTAACGGATACCGTGCTTACCGCTCTCAATGAGCAACATCAGGTCGTCCCCGCCGGCCTAGCCATTGTAATTCGAGCGATTCCACGTACCTCGAGCGGCAAAGTTCGGCGCGCTGAGTGCAAGAAACGCTTCCTGGCAGGCCAGATTCAGCCGCTGCACCTGTGGCAGGCCGAAAAAGCCAAAGCCGAGGGCGCCGACGAAGACGCCGGGCCAGAATCAGCGGCCGATGAAAGCCAGGTGCTGCGCCTGTCGAGCTTTCTGCAACGAGAGTTCGCCATCGCCCTGGGTATTGATGAAGCTGCGGTATCGACCAAGCAACAGCTGATTGAAATCGGCGCGGATGCCAACGTGCGCTCGGCGATAGCGCGACGTGTTCAGGTCGCCTTCGGCAGCCCTGTGGCGCTGGACCACTTCTTAGAGGAGCAGACGATCGACGGTATCGTCAGGTATCTGTCGCATATCGGTGTAGGTGCGGTAGCACTAGGCGAAGCGTGTACGTATCTGCGTGCCGAGGATCTTGAACAGGGCGCGACTCGTAACCAAGCAATTGATGAGCCCATTGCCATCGTCGGTATGGCCTGTCGTTTTCCGGGCGCATCGAATGTCGATGAGTTTTGGAACAATTTGTGCGCCGGGGTAGACGCAGTCACCGAAGTGCCCGCCGAGCGCTGGGATTGTGAAGCCTTGTACGACGAGAACCCATTGGCAATGGGCAAGATGAACACCCGTCGTGGCGGTTTCCTCAAGGACATCGAGTCCTTCGATCGCCGATTTTTCAATATTTCTACGCGCGAGGCCGTGCGCATGGATCCCGCTCATCGGCTTTTGCTTGAGGTCAGTTGGGAGGCGCTTGAGGACGCCACCATTCCGCCGAGTGAGGTGGATGGCAAGCGTGTGGGTGTCTTTGTCGGGATCTCGGGTAGCGACTACGCACAGATGCAGTTCGGCGATGACACGCTTTCCGATGCCTACGCCGGTATCGGCTGCGCGCTCACCAATGCGGCAAGCCGGATTTCCCATTTTCTTAACTTCACCGGGCCGGCGCTGGCCGTTGATACCGCCTGCTCGTCGTCATTGACCTCTTTGCATCTGGCGTGCCAATCGGTGCGTTCCGGAGACTGCGAGATGGCGCTTGCTGGCGGGGTCAATATCATTCTCTCGCCGTCCATTAGTATGTCGCTGAGCAAAGCGGGCATGATGGCCCCGGACGGTCGCTGCAAGGCATTTGACAGCGCTGCAGATGGCTATGTGCGCGCAGAGGGTGTTGGACTAGTCGTGGTCAAGCCGCTATCACACGCGATCAGAGATGGCGATCCAGTTCACGCCGTCATTCGCGGTTCGGCGAGCAATCAAGATGGCCGCAGCTCAGTGATCTCGGCACCGAACGGTGCAGCGCAGCAGCGCGTTGTGCTCGCGGCGTGCGAGAACGCTGGTATCCAGCCAGGCGAACTCGACTATGTTGAGGCTCACGGTACCGGCACGCCAGTAGGCGATCCGATCGAGGTTAATGCACTTGGTGAGGTGCTAAAAATCGGTGGGCCGGCAGACAAGCACTATGCGATTGGGTCGGTAAAGACAGCGATTGGTCACGCAGAAGCTGCGGCCGGAATCGCCAGCATCATCAAAGCCACCTTGGTCGCCCGTAATCGTTCCATCCCACCCAGCCTGCATTTCTCAGAACCCAATCCTCAGATCGATTTCGAGGGGCTGAAGATTCGCGTTCAGTCCGGCTTCGAGCGTATAGCGGACGGACCGAAACCGATGCTGGTAGGGGTCAACAGCTTTGGCATTGGCGGTACAAACGTGCACTTCGTGCTGGCCGAGCATCGAGCACAAGAGACTCCGGCGGTAGAGACAACGGAAAGTCGCGATCAAGCGTTAATGTTGTCAGCTAAGTCGGAACCGGCGTTGCGCGAATTAGCTTCGCGGATGGCCAGTCACTTGCTAGATCATGCGCATAACGCGGACCTCAAGGATATTTGCTACACACTTGCGCAGCGTCGTGAGCGCCTGTCATATGCGCTTTCCGTCATGGCTGACAATATCGGTGAGGCAGCATCTGGGTTGAATACCCACGCCGACGGTGGCTATCACGCCGACGTTCGAGTTCACCGTTCCGCCAGC
>QIMA01000237.1 GCA_003233535.1 Rhodanobacteraceae bacterium | reverse complement strand
TGAATCAACGCCACCGATTGCGCGCCAATAGATACTCTCGGTGCCGCGCACTTGGCCTTCCCAGCGCCGCTCGGTGAGTCCCATTGCCGCCGGCGATTTTGCCGGTCTTGCCGGGATGGAGCAATCGACCGGACCAGTCGACCAGACTCAAGTAGGTTGCTTCAGTCATATCGAGCAACTGCTGTTGGCACAGGCCAACGACCGGCTTGAGGCCGAAGCTGGCCACTCGCTTATTCTCATCGATGCGTTGGGTTCGCAACCGCGCGGTGGTGTGTTCGCTGGATGGCAGGTCCTTGGCCATGCCTGCGCGAATTGGGTTGAGATCGACGTAAGTCATCGCTGAAAGCACCGCGGAATCATCTTCCAGGCGCTGACACTTATATCGACCTTCCCAATTGTGCCGGTGCAGCCGTCCTCTTTGTTAGCGGCGATGGCAATCGACTACGGTGATTCGAAACCGTCGGCAAAGATGTCGACGGGCGCCACCGTAACCGTGGCTGTGGCGCTGTCGTTGCTCTCATTGGGGTCGGATTGCGGCGGGGTGACCACGACTCTGGCAGAGGCCACAAACTGGGTGGTCGCCAGGGCATCCACCGGCACGGTCGCGGTAATCGTGTACATCACACCACTGGAACGGCCCAAGCTGATGCTGTGTACTGGCAATCCGCTGCCGCTGGCGGGGCAACTGGCCGTGACATCGGCGATACAGGTCCACTGTAGGTTATCCAGTGCTGCGGTGAGCGACATAGACAGATCGGCCACCGGCACGTCTGCGGTGAGGCTGAGATTATTGACCAAAATTTCAAAGCTCACCGGCTCGCCTGGCAAGGCTAAGCTGGGGGTAACTTGGTGGCTGAGTGCCAGATCCACAATCGTATCGTTATCGACGATGATGAAGACGACACTGCCCTGTGCTCCCACGCTCACCACGGCCTGCTGTTCCGGGCTACCGCCCGTTTCGTCGCCGAGGACCAATACCAAGTTCTCAGTCGGTTCACTGAAGTTGTCGTCAACCGGGGTCACCGTTAGGTTTCGTGCCGAGCCATTAGCGGGCAGGTGAATGCTCGCCGGCAGCATGTCGTAATCGGCTACGCTGGCGCTAGAGGAGGGATCTACCATGATCGGCACCATGATTGCCGCCACGAACTGTTCGGGACCGCTGCCGTTGGTGGAGAAGGTCACCACCACGGGAATGTTCACACCGCCTGCCGACTCCGATGCCGAGACGTTGGCCTGGATGAAGGCATAGCTAGCGCTGTCGTTATCGGCAATACTGACCACGACCTCGTTGACCATCGTATTGTCGTAACCACCGCCAGAAACCACGGCCATGACCGTACCGGTGTGCGTCCCTTCGACAGTTCGATCGTTCACCGCAGTAACCACCACCTGCTGCGAATCCGCCCAGTTCGTGGGCGTGAACGTGAGCGTGGTTGGGCTGACCAACAAGTTTGCGCCCCCGCTCACATCAATGCTAACCGGCGCGTAGGGTTGAACGCTCAGTACGACTTGGTAACTGTCACCCGCACCGTCCTCGGTGACGTCGGTGCTGCCGCCGCTTTCGGTCGTTAGCACAGCGGCGCCCGGTACAGCGCAAGCGCCGTTGCCGGTGGTGCACAAGACCACGTCATTGCCATCGCCACCGCTGTAAAGGACGGCGAACTCGGTTCCGTCAATGGTCAACGAACTGCTGTTGAAGCGACCGAGTACGGGATCGGCGCCGTCGTTGTCGATGAGCACAAATTCGTCGCCAGCGGCCGGATTGAAGGCCGGAGATTTCGCCAATTCCAACGTTGCCCCGCCCAAACTAACCGCACCAGTGACCGCGAGTCGGTCAAAATCGGTCCCTGGGGTCGGTCCATTGAGGTCAATCTGCAAGGTGCTCGCAGCCGCTAGGCCGAGGTCGGCGACCACCGGAGTGGTTTGCTGGAAGTCCAGCGTACCCGTCGCCGACGACAGGTCAGCTGCGGTAACGTCGAAGCCACCTACTTGGACCCCATTGACGGTCGCCGTGCCGGTCGCATTGATGGTCAGCGCGGCCAGGGGCGATACGCTTCCCACCGCAGCATTGAAGTTCAACACCCCGCTGGCATTAACGGTCAGCGAGGCCATGCTGCCAGCCGGTGCGGCAACGCTCAGACCGGCGGTATGTTGTGTGGACACCCCAGGCGAGGTCTGGTCGAAGCCCTTGATCTGACTGGGAGCGAATTCGGTGACCCGCATCTCGGGCGCGGTCGCCGTATCCACCAAAGAAGCAAACAATATATCCGCCCCGTCCAGCGTGCGATCGCCAGCGAGATACACGGCGCCACCGTAGCTTTGATGTCCGCTGGTGGTGACGTTTGCCTCCAGCTGAGTTGCATCGCTGTTGATTTCAACATTACCGCTGCCAATGTTGAGCGACCCGTTGATCACGGTGAAGTCGGTGTCGGCTGAATCAGCCACGGTGAGGCCATCCGGCAAGCTCGGCTGCAGGCTGCTGATCAAAATCAGATCGCCGCCGGCCAGCGTGTTGAAACCAACGCCGGTAATACCGGCACCCGGAAAGGTGACGGTGGCGGTGCCGCTGCCCGTGGAACCGGCAATCGCGGTGGCGCGGATCGTTAATCCACCCATGTCGGTGAGCGTGTACGTCCCGGCCGCGTAGCTGATCACCAGATTGTCACTGGAATCGCCGCCCGCCGTGTCGCTGACCG
>QIMA01000468.1 GCA_003233535.1 Rhodanobacteraceae bacterium | reverse complement strand
CGTCACGGAATAGCCCGCGATGCGTCTGGTCAGGTGCAGTCGCTGGCTACCATTGCGATGGGCAAACTTGGCGGCAACGAGCTAAATTTCTCCAGCGATATTGACCTGATTTTGGCCTTTCCCGAGGCTGGCGAAAGCGATGGGGAACGATCGCTCGATAACGAGGACTACTTTGCCCGCGTTGCTCAACGCGCCGTCGGCTTACTGGCCGAGGTGACCGAGCACGGCTACTGCTTCCGGGTGGATCTGCGCCTGCGGCCGTTCGGTTCGGCCGGTCGGTTGGTGCTGTCTTTCGACGCGATGGAAAACTACTACCAGCGCGAGGGCCGCGATTGGGAACGCATTGCCTGGGTTCGCGCGCGGCCGCTGGGTCCAGGCTTGGCTGAGGGCGCGGCCCTGGTGGAACTGCTAACGCCATTCGTCTATCGCCGCTATCTCGATTACGCCGCCTTCGATGGCCTGCGCGACTTGAAAAGGCGGATGGACCTGGAAGTGACGCGGCGTGACCTGGCGGACGACATCAAGCGCGGCCCGGGCGGCATCCGCGAGCTGGAATTCCTGGTCCAGCTGCCGCAGCTAGTGCGCGCCGGGCGAGAGCCGCGACTGCGTCAAACCGGCATCTTGCCGGCGATCTCTGCACAGCTGCAGCGCCGCCTGCTGTCTAGTGGCGAAGCGGCATGGATGGCCGATGCGTACCGCTTCTTGCGCCTGTTGGAGAACCGCGTGCAGATGATGGACGACCAGCAAACGCACGAGATTCCCGACGACCCCTTCAAACGCGAGCGCGTTGCCGTGGGCATGGGGTTTGCGTCGTGGCCGGCGCTATCGGAGGCGCTGGAGGAGCAGCGTGCGCGCGTGCATCAGGCCTATTCCGCCGTACTCGGCCCGGTGGAGGTGGACAACGTCACAGTGCCGCAGACCGCACGCAGTGCCGACGAGGCCGCACTCGCCGCGCAGTGGGGCTTGGCCACCGCTGACGATGAACCATCGGCACAAACGGCGCATGCGGAGTTGCTGGAACCGCTGCGCCACTTCGCATCTATCCCGGCGGTGCAGTCGATGAGCCCGCGTGGTCGGAGCCGTTTAGATCGAGTCATGCCGATAGTGCTCGCGGCGTTAATCGACGTGGATGAGCAACAGATCACCTTAAAGCGCTGGCTGGGCGTGCTTTCTTCTGTGTTGCGACGAACGAGCTATCTGGCACTGCTCAGTGAGCGGCCGGGACTGATCGAAGAAGCCACTCGGCTGCTGCGGCAAAGCGCCTGGCTGGCGCAGCTGCTTGCCGACGCGCCGGTGCTGCTTGATGAACTGCTGGATCCCCGGCGGCGCGACGCAATCCCTGGGCGCGAAGAATATGAGCGCATCGTGCGTGCGGAACTGGGCCATGCTGATTCCGATCTAGAGCGCGAAGTGGAAACGCTGCGTCGGCTGCAGCAGGGCGAAATGCTGCGTTTGAGCTACGCGCTGCTGGAGGGTTTGCAGCCAGCGCCTCGCGTGGCTGCCACATTGGCCGACTTGGCCGACGTGATCCTGACCTGCGTTTTCAACATGGCGCTGCGCGAGATGACGCGGCAGTTCGGCGGCTTGGCCGGCACTAGTCCGACCCGGCCCGGTATCACGGTGATCGGCTACGGTTCGCTGGGCGGGCGTGAGTTGAATTTTGCCTCGGACTTGGATCTGGTGTGTATCTACGACGAAGCGTTGGCGGGGGTCGAAAGCGATGGACCGCGCAGCCTGGATCACCATCGCTATTTCGTGCGCCTGGTCCAGCGCATCGTCCATTTGCTCACGGCGCAAACCTCGCTGGGGCCACTGTACGAGATCGATATGCGCCTGCGGCCGAACGGCAGCAAGGGGTTGTTGATCATCGGCCACGAGGCCTTTGAACGCTACCAGCACACCGAAGCGTGGACCTGGGAGCACCAGGCGCTGGTCCGCGCTCGAGCGGTTGCCGGGGATCGACGTTTGGCCGTGCGCTTTCAGGCTATTCGCGCTGACATGCTGGCGACCGCGCGCGACCGCAGCGAGCTTGCCGAGAGCGTGGTCTCGATGCGCCGGCGCATGCGTGCCGAGCTAGATCGCAGCGACGGCAAGCGCTTTGATCTCAAACAGGGCGAAGGCGGCTTGGTCGATATCGAATTCGCCCTACAAGAAGGTGTATTGGCGGCGGCCGCCGAACAGCCGCGGCGACCGCGTTGGCCGGCCGGTACGCCCGCGCTGATCCAGCGCCTAGCCGAGATCGGCACGCTCAGCGCTGAACAGGCGCACAGCTTCAGCGAGCGTCACGAGTGGTTGCTAGACCAGGCCTTGCGCCGGACGTTGGCGCTGGAACCTCGGTTGATCGATCGCAGCAGCCTGCTAGGCAGCCCGCTAGCTACGGGGTAGCCGTCGCCCGATGTTTGAGTGACATGCGCTCGCTTGCGCCGTCGCATGCGTAGAATGGGGTCGTCGCAGGCGAAAGGCAGTGAGTGTGCGCAAGGAACACAAACCGATACCCAAGACTGAAGGCTCTCACATCGGCTACCGCCATTTGTTTGAGGGGATCCTCGGCCGTAACACGGCCGACTACTCGATTCAGTCGGCGCAACGCCATCACGTGCAGCTGTCGCTAATGGCCGATCGCAAGGCCAACATCATCATTACGGTGTCGTCGATTGTGCTGAGCCTGACGCTGGGTCGCCTCAACGACCCCGAAT
>QIMA01000560.1 GCA_003233535.1 Rhodanobacteraceae bacterium | reverse complement strand
TCCTCAGTCGGGTGTATGAACCACTACACCGCTCCTGCGGATAGTCACTGGCCTACCAATGTCCTGCGCGATCATCGCGCGAGTTCATGAACATCCGGGCTAGGACGCCAACAAATCCTGCAGCGTAGCCCATGGCCGTCGCCACCAGTCTTCTTGCCGGGGAGGCTTTGGGTTGACGCGCTGGCTCAGCGCCCTAACTCGACGTTCTATCAGTTTGCTGACCGACCATTGGCTACTCGTCGCCAAGGCCGCATCAACCTGATCGGGCATGCAGACCAAGAGCAGATCACAACCTGCTTGGCGATGCGCATGCATACGCTGCGGCAAATCGCCGAGGCTATGGCTGCCGACCATGGCCAGATCATCACACATCACGGCACCGCGAAAGCCCAGCTGATTGCGCAACAAACGCACCCAGCGGGTTGAGGCGCCTGCAGGCTGGTCGTCTACGCAGGGCACAATGACGTGGGCCATCATCACCGCCCGCGCACCGGCCTCACAACCGGCCGCGAACGGCAACATGTCGTTGCCGATCGCATCAATCGAACGTTCGTCCACAGCCGCAGCCAAATGCGTATCGGCTGCAACCGCGCCGTGCCCAGGAAAGTGCTTAAGGGTGGCAGCCATGCCACAGGCCTGCTGGCGCTCGACGTAGAGTGCGACCAAACGCGCAGCGACTTCTGGGTCGGCGTGGAAAGCACGGTCGCCTATGCACGCGTTGCCAGCGCCCAAATCCGCCACCGGCGCGAAGCTGAGATCGAACCCAGCTAGGCGCGTATCCATCGTCATCAGTTCGGCGTGCAGACGGGCGGCACGGCGCGCTTTAGACGAATCGCGCTGCCACAGATCGCCGATCGCCGCGAGCGGACCCAACTGCACGAAGCCCTCACGCAAGCGGCGAACTCGGCCGCCTTCTTGATCCACCGCGATGAGCAGGTCTGGCCTCAAACGGCGCAGCTCGGCGTTTAATTCAATCACTTGCGCACGAGTGTCGATATTGCGCGCGAACAAGATTACGCCGGCTACTTTGGGTTCACTCAACCAGCGGCGAGTCTGCGCATCGACCGTCGTTCCATCGATTCCAATCATTAGCAGACTCATGGCTGATCCCAGCTATCGAAGGGCCGTTTGGCTAGCGCGCAATTGTAGTAGCGGCGCTGGTGACTGCACAGTAAAAACTTGCGTTCAATTTCCAACGCCATCGTGATTATCCGGCTCGATCAAAAACCGCTATCGACTCAACATGCGCGGTATGCGGAAACATGTCCATCACCCCTGCCGCACTCAGCGTATAGCCGTGCTCACGGACCAAGGTGCCGGCGTCACGAGCGAGGCTACCGGGATGGCAGGAAACATAGACCACCCGCTCAACGCCCTTACCCGGCAGATACTTAAGCACTTCCGCCGCACCGGCTCGCGGCGGGTCAAGCAGCATTTTGTTCCAATCGGTCTTAGCCCAGCCCGCATCGGCGTGATCGGCCATCAGATCAGCGACTTCGAACTGTACCGATAGATCTAGGCGGGCAGCGTTGCTGCGCGCCCTCTCTACCAACTCCGGCGCACCTTCAACACCGCACACCTGCGCGCCAGAGCGGGCCAAAGGCAGCGAGAAATTGCCCAGTCCACAGTACAAATCGAGCACCCGATCACCGGGCTGTAGCTGCAACAGCTCGACCGCTTGCGCGACCATCAACTGATTCATCGCCGCGTTGACCTGGATAAAATCCGCAGGCTGGAACTCGTAGTCGACATCGAACGCCTCAATGGCGTAGCGCATCGGCTGCTCCGGTCCGGCCAAGTAAACGACCGTATTGGGGCCTTTGGACTGCGTGTAGAGCGTAATTTCATGGGTCTGCGCAAATTCACTGAGCGCGACCGTGTCTGCAGCGGTGAGCTCGGCCATATGGCGCAATACCAGCGCGACGCCGACGTCACCGACGGAGACTTCGATTTGCGGGACTTGCGCGCGTACGCTCAACTGGCCCATCAACTCTGACAACGCAGGCAGCAGCGTGCCAATGCGCGGGTCCAACACCGGGCAGGACTGCACGTCGGCGACGTAGCGACCGTTGGCTTCTCGAAACCCAACCAGCACGCGACCCTTCTTGGGCACGTCGCGCACCGAAAGCCGGGCGCGCCGACGGTAGCCCCAGGGCGGACTCTGCAAAGGCTCCAGCCACCGCCCGGGCTCGACCTCCCCCAAGCGCTGTAGATTGTCAGCGAGCACGTTCTGCTTGGCCTGGATCTGCTTTGGAAAGGCTAGGTGCTGCATCGCGCAGCCGCCGCACACGCCGAAGTACTCACATTCCGGCACCACGCGATCTGCCGATGCCTCCAGCACCTCTAAGGTATTGGCCTCGTCAAAGCGCCGGCCGCGCTTGTACACCTGCGCCATGACCCGTTCACCGGTCAGTGCGCCGCCAACGAAAACGGTTTTGCCGTTATCATCGCGAGCGACTCCACGACCATCGTGACTGAGCCCCGTAATTTCCAGTTCGCGCGGCGCGCGTCGATCAGCGCGCATCGTTAGTGTCCTGTCAACGGTCTAATGACGGGTTCAGTTGGTCTGCCAGCGTTCAGGGCAAGGCGCGCCCCGCAGCCAATGGCCCTAGCCCTTTGCAAGGGGTGCAACGCAGCCATGGACGCTGACAGGCCAACCCTTCGGGCGTCCCTGTGGTGTCCCGCCGCGGCGTTGCGCCG
>QIMA01000531.1 GCA_003233535.1 Rhodanobacteraceae bacterium | reverse complement strand
GCTCTCTGCCGCCGCCGGATTGATCGGCGTGATGTTGTAGGGGTAGCTACCCAAAGCGCGCAGCGTGCTGTTCAGCCCACGCTGTCCGTTGGTGAACTGCACCGCCTGCACACGCGGCAAACTCAGGCCCTGAAAAGTGCCCGCCTCGCAGTACTGGTTGGGATTATTCAGCGCGTAGTTGAGCCCGGTGGCACCGTTGCTCGCGAACTTGACGCTGCTGCTTACCGTACCGCCGGCGGGCTCAAGGAATTCCAAGCCGCCGAACTCGATACGGTAGTCGCCCGCGCCCAGAGTTAGCGTGTAATCGCCGTTGGACCCGCTGGTGGTTTCGGCAGTCAGTACATTGGCGGCCAGATAAGCGCGCACATGTACACCGGCCTCTCCCGCCTCGAGGCTGTCTTGTGTACCGTTTTGATTGACATCACGGAACACGCGGCCGGAGATATCGGCCTGTGCGGTCATCGCCACGGCAAGCAATGAAATCAGTGGAAGTTTGAACTTCGGGCGCACGAAAACCACCTTGGCTGAGAGATTTAATGTGACATTATAATGGGTATAATTGTGATGAGCATCACAATTCGCCGATTTCGCGTGTTTTTGGCGACACTCTTTACTTCTGTTGGGGACGGTTCTTTACATTTAATGCAGCCATTAGCCGCCTCAACACTGACACCTATGCACCGGCAAACGACTGCCGTTCGGTCGTACCGACCATTCCCGACATGGCTGCTGGCTACGTTTTTTGCATGGCTTTGCGCTGCGCCGCACGGATTCGCGCTAGAGCCCGCCCCCCCCCTTCCTGCGATCTCAGTAAAGAGCGCTGAACTGTGGCTGCTCTGGCACACCGATGTACTAAGGGCCATGCAGCTGGGAATTTCGATCGATGGCCGATCGATGGACGCTCGCGAGAGTCACTACCTAAACCTCGAACCCGCAGGCGCTGCAATCCGTGCTCAGCCTGGTCGCTTCGACGCCTTCGTCGGCAGCTATCGCTGGTCGGCACGTTGGACTGTACGCCAGCAGGGACGTGAGCTGCGGCTGAGCGCACTGCAGGTACACAGCGATGGTTTGCGCTTAAAGCTGGTGGACGGCGCAGGACGACACTGGCTACGCATCGGTGCCGGCCATCCGCAGCTATCGGCCGACGCCAAGTACCTCGTGCTCACCGGAGCCGAATTGCGCATCGGCCCAGCATTGGCGGGCTGGCTAGGCGCGCCGGAGCTCGACGACCAGCCCATAGCCATGGTGATGGGTCGATTCGCGGTCTCTGGCAGCAATCAGATCGCCCCCTTTGCGCAACAGGCCAAGGGCTGCCCGGTGCCTGCGCGCTGGCCAGGTACACCTATCGACCCTGGCAATCCACAGCTCGGCAACTATCAAGCAGATGTGCTCTTGCTGAGCATTACGCGGATGCGATTCTTACGCTGCCGACAGCTCGCTGCGCCGGAGCAAAGCTGCGATGGCCCTGGCGGCGCTGAAAGCGAGATCGCCATGGGTATCGATGCGATCTTGCAGAACAGCAACCGCGCCGACAGTGCAGATGTGCCGTGGTACCCCAAATTTCTTGGTCAGCTGCCGCCCTACAATAATGATCAGCACCCATATTTGGTCTGGAATCTGTATCGCGCTGATGCAGACGGCTATCTGGCGCAAATCGGCCGCTCCGGGCTCAAACACGCGTTCGTGACGATTAACAACGGCTGCACGCTGGGCTGTCCGCCACCACTACCAGCCAACGCCAATCAGGTTTTGTACCCGAACTGTTCCGACTCCTACACCGTCGCCACCAACGACACCAATGAGTTCCTCGGGCCGCGCGCCGAGCTGATTCCCGCGAGCGGTGTTTGGGGCCGCTGCGGTTCGGTGTTTGACCCAGACTGCGATGGCACGGCGAATCCGGTCGACCACCAGCCCTATCAGCACCGGCTGGTGGTGCGTGAGAGTGCAATCGACCCGGCCGAACATCCCGGTGCACGCTACTTCCAGGACGGTTGGTACGTGGTTCGCGATGACATAGACATCGACAACACCATGGGCACACGCGAGATCACGCCTAGCTTCGCGGTCGGCGTATGGAGTATGCAGTTCGTCGATGCCAAGCTAGCCAGCGGCCCGCTGGTCAAGCGTTGGGCGTTTGAGCCGATCGTCGATGGCGCGCGCAGCCTGAGTCGAGAGCGCAGTGCTGAGGGCGAAGTAGCGCTGGCGGCGCGGGTGGAACGAATGGGCCCGGGTCAATGGCGCTATCGCTATGTGCTGGCCAATCTCGACTATGCTCGCGTCGCCACCAGCGGCAGCAATCCAAATGTGCGCGTCGACGGCGAGCGCGGGATAGCGGCGCTGCTGATCCCACAGCTGGCGGGAACTGCCGGCGCACCCGGATTTCGCGACGGCAATCCGAACAGCGCGGACTGGGTCGCCCAGCTGAGCGCGTCCTCGGTTCGCTGGCCGGCGCCAGACCAAACCAGTCAATTGCGCTGGGGCAATCTACTCAGCTTCGGTTTCGACAGCGACGAGCCGCCTGGCTACGCCAGTGCGACGATTGAGCTGGGCGGAAGCCCAGGCGTTAGCAGCCTCAGCATGCGCACCCTGGTACCCGGCGGAGAACTGTTGGCGGACGGATTCGAGTAGCCATTCGGCAGTATTGCTAACCGTGCAAGCGAAGAATCACCGGCCCATCGTTGACCAGATGGACGTGCATGTGTGCGCCGAAACGACCGGT
>QIMA01000312.1 GCA_003233535.1 Rhodanobacteraceae bacterium | reverse complement strand
GCGGATTAGCTTCGTCAATGACCAAGTGCAGTTGCAGGGCCAAAGCGAGCGGGCCGATAAGCTCATCGGCATCCTCGGCAACGCGCGCTATCTAGCGTCACCCACGTTCCAAGGAATCATTCAGCCGGACGGTCAAACGCGTAAGGAGCGTTTCACCATCATGGCTAAGTTGCGCAATCCACCGCCCGTAGCGGCAGACAGCGGCAGTGACCAGGAGGCTAGCGATGGCGCTAACGCTATTGCCCGAACCGAATAGGCGCAAACCGGTTGCGATCGGTCTGCTGGTCGCGCTGTTGGTCGTGCTCTATTTCGTTTTCCTGCACGGCTTCGTGGCTGCGCATCTGGGACACTCTGCTGAGATCGACGACCTGTTGGAGCAGCAGCAGCGCTTCCGGGCCAAAGCGATGGAGCGTCCGCAGCTAGAAGCGCGGCTGAACGAAATCCGCCAGCTGGAAGCCGGAAACTCCAATTTCTTACCGGACGAGAGTTTCGATCTTGCCGCCGCTTCGTTGAATACGCGGCTTAAGCAGGTAATCGTCGCTGAAGCCACAGAACAACAGCGTTGCCAGGTTATCAGCAGCCAGAATGAACGTGCTTCGGATCCGGAGCTGTACGAGTCGGTCACTATAAAGGTGCGTTTGCGCTGTGATCTGCCCGATCTGGCGAAAATTTTGCACACCCTGGAAGGGCAAAGCCCGATGCTGCTGGTGAGCGATCTGAATTTGTTCCAGCAGGTCGTGTTCCAAGGTGCTGGCGCAGCCAACAATTTGGGCAGTATGGATGTGCGCTTCGACCTGACCGGTTATATCCGCAAGCCGGGGAACGTACAGGGGTGAGTCTGACGCCACCAAAACTCACGACCTACGTGCTCGGCGGCCTGTGCGGCTTGTTTTTGCTCGTCGCCTTGCTGCAAATTGCTGGTATAGGAGCCGGTTACAGCCTGCGCGAAGCGCCAGCGCCCGAGCAGTTGGATTCCGGCCTGCAGCAGCCACTGATGAATGTCGACACCTCCTTGCCTTCCTACGGCGAGTTCGCGGAAGTCGAACAACGGCCTTTGTTTAGCGCCGACCGGCGGCCGCAAGTCATTGTGGCTGCGCCGTCAGGGCCGGTTACGCCCCCTCCGCCCTTGGTGCCGCTCAACGCCACACTGGCCGGTATCGTGCTCACTCCAACCACGCGCGTTGCTCTGATACGCGACGACGGTACCCAGCAGGTCAGCCGCATTCGCGAAGGTATGCCGCTGCGTGGCGAACTGGCCGGATGGCGGTTGATGGAACTTAGTGCGCGCAAGGCCGTCTTTGATGGGGGCTCGCAAGGTGCGGCCGAATTGAATCTCGATCCGGCCGACGCCCCGCCGCCCGCGCCTACACCGGCACCTGCAGCGGCAACCCCGGGAAATCCGGCTGTGCCGGCAGCGAACAAAGACAATCCACAGCAGCAACAGCAGCGGGCCAGTGACGCCGCAGCGCAAGAAGCTGAAGTGCGCCGAATTATTGAAGAACGACGTCGACAAATGCGCGAGGAAGCTGAGCGCATGAATCGCAATAAATAGAACTGAGGGGTTGGAGTGACTAGATTTGTTGCAAGGCTTGGCTATTTCGCCGCGATCACGCTGGTCTTGACCAGTTGTGCCTCGACGACTCAGCGAACCGGTCCCGATTGGGGGAATTCGGTACGCACTGATGCTGGGGATACTGCGGTACTCGCACGGTCAGTTGTGAATCCAGACCGAGACCGGTCGGCCCAAGTGGAGGCTGATGAAGCAACTGCCCGTGAATCTGAAGCCGGTGTGGGTTTCACCCAGCGAGGCACCGGCAAATTGATTGACGTGGAGGCTGCTTCTGCGCCGCGCCGCGCCGTCCCCTCTGACGGTGATATCACTTTCAACTTCGAGGGTGCCGGCATCCCTGAAGTGGTCAAAGTTATACTCGGCGATCTCCTGCAGGAAAACTACGTCATTGCTCCGGGCGTTGGCGGGCAAGTGACGTTCTCCACCGCGAAGCCAGTTAACGGCAATCAGGCGATGGGGATCTTGGAAATGTTGTTGTCGTGGAACAACGCGACTTTGATCTACCAAGAAGGTCGGTATGTGGTCGTTCCTACCGCCAACGCCGTGCAGGGAAATCTATCGCCCAGGGTTGGTCCGCCGGCGTTGGCACGAGGATATGAGGTCCGAGCGACTCCTCTTCAATACATTTCCGCTACGGAGATGGAAAAGCTGCTGCAGCCCTATGCTCGTCCCGGTTCAGTGCTGCGCGCAGATGATCAGCGCGCACTGATCGTTCTTGCCGGTACTCGCGCTGAGCTACAGACCTATATGGACACGATTCGGGTCTTCGATGTTGACTGGCTCGCCGGTATGTCCATCGGTATGTTTCCACTGGATGTCGTAGAAGCAGACGATATGATTACCGAACTCGAGAATATTTTTAGTTCGGAAGAGGGCTCTCCGCTGGCTGGACTGGTGAAGCTGCAGGCGATTGAGCGACTCAACGCGATCATGGTCATTACGCCAAACGCCAGATATCTCGATCAAGTTGAGAGCTGGATCGAACGTCTGGATCGTGCGGGTAACGACGCCGGAGCGCGACTGTTCGTATTCGACGTAAAGAATGTGAAGGCTCTAGATCTCGCCGATCGCCTAAACGACATTTTCGGGAGCGAGGGTGGGCGAAGTGGAGGGTCATCCTCCGCTGCGGGTGTAGTTGCGCCCGGCTTGGGT
>QIMA01000105.1 GCA_003233535.1 Rhodanobacteraceae bacterium | reverse complement strand
TTAGGGGACCTACGCCCGTTGATTGAGCATGTACCGGCTCTAGCCGCGTTCACACGCTCATTGTGAGGGATCAAAAATGCTTAGAGCCAAGAGCACCATTGTGGTGCTGTGGGCGACAGTCAGCTTGGCTGGTTGTGCCAGTCTTCCGCCTGATCGCGGATACTCGGAGACCAGCGACCTAGTTGAAGCCCGGTTGGGCGCCGCACCAACCTGGTCCGGCGGCCAGAAGGTTGACACCGTTACCCCAACCGAAAAACTGGACGTTCAAGCCGCCATATTGTTTGCGTTCGCACACAATCCGCAGATTCGCCAAGAGTACGCACGATTGGGTTTGGGTCGCGCCGACCTTGAACAGGCCCGGCGGATCAGTAACCCGTCAGTTACCTATTCAAAGCTCGATGTTGTTGGCGGCGCTGGTGTCCAGATCACTCGTGGCGCGGCAGTGTTGTTTTCCGACCTCCTTTTGTTGCCGTCGCGAACGCGGCTGGCTCAGGGAGAGCTCGATCGGTTGCAGACGATGGTTGCTGCGCGACTGCTAGCTCTGGCCAGTGAGGTGGAGATTGCTTGGTTTAAGGCGGTCGGTGCTGATCAGGTTGCGAGCATGCGGGAACTGGCGGCGCTGGCCGCCGAGCGCTCGTTCACTCTGGCGCAACGCTTTTTCGACGCCGGCAACATTGGTGACCTGCAACTGCAACAAGAGCGTGCGCAGGCCACCTTGGCGCGCATCGATGCCGTTCGCGCCGATGCCAACGCGCTGCGTGCACGGGCGCAGCTGGCAGGCCTTTTGGGTTTATCGACGACAGCGGATTGGCGTACGGACGACCGCTTGCCAGCTCCGCTAGAAGACTTACCAAACGTCGGTGAGCTAGTCGATCTGGCGCTGCAGCAGCGTCTAGATCTATCGGCTGCTCGGCAGAACGTTGCGTTGCGTGAGGATGTCCTTGGCGTCACTAGGCGTTGGCGCTGGTTAGGTTCTGTGGACTTAGAGTTTGAGCGTGAAAGTGAGACGGACGGTGGGCGGCTCGAAGGCCCTGCCGTTGGACTGGAACTGCCGTTGTTTGATCAGGGGCAAGCCGAGGTCCTCAGGGCTGACGCCGAGCTGATTGATGCTCGCGCTGAGCTGGATGCGCAGTTGCTGCATGTGGCGAATGAAGCACGGATGGCTGTTGAGCAATTAGCAACCCATCGCGACATCGCTGATCGCTATCGGCGAATCCTCGTTCCTGCACGAGAGGCGATTGTGGCCCGAATGCAGGAACAAGTGAACTTCATGCTCAAGGGCGTGTTCGAGCTGATCGTTTCGCGTCGCGAAGAATACAACGCCTATCAAGAGTATCTGGAGTCCGTGCAGGACTATTGGATTTCCAGAGCGGAGCTTCGCCGCATCGTTGGCGGCCGACTGCCGGATGACGATCGATCGCGCCCCGCCACGATCGGGGTCGAGGCGATGGGCGCCGCAGCAGTGCCGGCAGATATGGGCCATGCCAACGGTCATGCCGGGCACGGTCCAGCCACTGATGCTCGCCCAGCCCCACATTCTGCTGCCGCCGATGACAACAACGGTGAAGCACACACGGATCATCAAGGAGAAACGCCATGAAGCTTTCACGAAGAGTGCTTTTCGGTTGGGCTGGAGCTGGCGCGTTGTCACCTCTGGTTTTGTCCGCACAGCGTGCTCTTGCCCAAGACCACAGCGGACACACGATGCCGACGGAATCAGGCGAGCAATCGCCTCGCGACGGGCGCTATAAGCCGGTCCGAACGCTGAATGGCTGGACGTTGCCGCATCGAATGGTCAACGGCGTCAAAGAGTTTCATTTGGTCGCCGAAGAGATTGAACACGAATTTGCGCCGGGGAGTCGAGCGAAGTGTTGGGGCTACAACGGCACGACGCCGGGCCCAACCATTGAGGCGGTTGAGGGGGATCGCCTTCGCATCTATGTGACCAACCGGCTGCCCGAGCACACCAGCGTGCACTGGCACGGCTTGCTCCTACCCAGCGGCATGGACGGCGTCGGCGGGTTGTCGCAGCCACAGATTGACCCGGGTGAGACCTACGTTTACGAGTTCACGCTGCGCCAACACGGCACCCAGATGTATCACCCCCACGCCGACGAAATGGTGCAGATGGCGGTGGGCATGATGGGCATGTTCATCATTCATCCCAAAGATGGTGAGCCCGAACGGATCGACCGCGACTACGTCATCTTGCTGCACAACTGGGCATTGCACCCTGGCACCTATAGACCCGATCCGGCGGTGATGGTCGATTTCGACCTATGGACGATGAACAGCAAGGTGTTCCCGGCGATCGAGCCATTGGTGGCGCGCACCGGCGAGCGGGTCCGGGTGCGCATCGGCAACTTGTCGATGTGGAATCACCCGATTCATATGCATGGCGTGCAGTACGTGGTTACCGGCTCGGACGGCGGGCGCTGGCCGAAAGCACTGTGGCGGCCTGAGACGACGGAGATTGTTGGCGTCGGGCAAACCCGCGACATTGAGTTCGTCGCCGTTCCAGGCGACTGGGCCTTTCACTGCCATATGTCGCATCACACGATGAATGCGATGGGGCATGAAGTACCCAACACGATGGGTGTGGACACGTCCGGCGTGGAGGAACAGATCCGAGAAATGTTACCCAACTACATGACGATGGGGCAAGACGGTATGGCCGAACATCAGGACCACACCGACATGGGCCACATGCGCGGGCCGGAGAACACCTTGC
>QIMA01000283.1 GCA_003233535.1 Rhodanobacteraceae bacterium | reverse complement strand
GACGGCGTGCGCTACGGCTATCGCTGCGAGGCGCCGCAGGATCTGGATGATCTGTATCGACGAACCCGAGCGGAAGGCTTTGGCACCGAGGTGCGCAAACGGATCATGCTCGGCACCTATGCGCTGTCGGCGGGCTATTACGATGCCTATTACCTGCGCGCGCAAAAGGTCCGTCGCTTGATTGCGCAGGACTATCAGCAGGCCTTTGAGAAAGTCGACATGATTGCTGGCCCGACAGCGCCGACGGTGGCATTCAAGCTTGGCGAGAAACTCGCCGATCCGCCGGCGATGTACGCATCTGACGTCAATACCGTGGGCGTCAATCTGGCGGGATTGCCGGCGTTGTCGGTGCCCTGTGGTTTCGATCAAGGATTGCCTGTGGGGCTGCAGCTCATCGGGCCGGCTTTGAGCGAAGCGCGCTTGCTCGCCGCCGCTCACCAATATCAAATTCATACGGACTGGCATCGGCAGGCACCCGGAGGTGCGGCATGAGCGCCTGGGAAGTCGTTATCGGCCTGGAAGTCCACGTTCAGCTAACGACGCAATCGAAGATGTTCTCCGGTGCTGCGATTGCCTACGGCGCAGAGCCTAACTGTCAGGCCAACGAAGTTGACGTGGCGATGCCAGGGGTGCTGCCGACGGTGAACGCGGAGGCGATTCGCCAAGCCGTTCGCTTCGGCTTAGCGGTGGACGGAAAACTGTCTGGCGTGAGCGTCTTTGAGCGCAAGAATTACTTCTACCCGGACTTGCCTAAGGGCTATCAGCTCAGTCAGTTCGCGCAACCGATTGTAGTCGGCGGCGTGGTTTGCGCTCGACGCACTGACGGTTCAGCTTTGGCCGTGCAGCTGACTCGCGCGCATTTGGAAGAAGACGCGGGCAAGAGTTTGCACGATGCCTTCGCCAGCTCTACAGGCGTGGACTACAACCGTGCCGGAACGCCATTACTCGAAGTGGTCACCGAGCCTGTACTGCAATCTGCAGCGGACGCGGTGGCCTACCTAAAGGCGTTGCATACGCTGGTCCGCTGGCTGGGTATTTGCGACGGCAATATGCAGGAAGGATCCTTCCGCTGCGACGCGAACGTGTCGCTGCGGCCGATCGGCAGCACGACGCTGCGGACGCGTTCTGAGGTTAAGAACGTCAATTCATTCCGCTTTGTGGAAAAGGCGATCAACTACGAGATCGAGCGACACACGCGACTTTACGAGCGCGGCGAGCAGCCGGTGCAGGAGACGCGTCTGTACGATGCCGCACGCGACGAAACGCGATCGATGCGCAGCAAGGAATACGCCGAGGACTATCGCTACTTTCCTGATCCAGACTTGCCGCCGCTACGCTTGGATCCGGGCCTTGTCGAGCAAGAGCGCGAACGCCTGCCCGAACTTCCAGCTGCTCGCCATGCACGCTATTTAGCACGGCTGGGTTTGAGCGAATATGACGCGGACCTGCTAACCGCAGACCGGCATTTGGCTGACTATTTCGAACAGGCCCTGGCGGCGGTAGCAAACGCTCCCAAGCTGGCGGCTAACTGGGTCCTGGGTGAGCTCAGCGCCGCGCTTAATGCCGCGCAGCTGAGCATTGAAGCGACCCCGCTTAGCGCTTCACGCTTGGGTGATCTGCTGGCGAAAATCGTCTCTAAGGAAATCAACAGCAAGATCGCGAAGCGGGTTCTTGAGGCGATGTGGCAGGGCCAAGAAAGCGCGGAGGAAGTCATCGCGCGGCTGGGCCTGAAACGTATTGACGACAGTGCTGCCCTCGGCTCGATGATCGATGAAATTTTGGCGAAGCACCCCGATCAGCTGGCCCAATACCGCGGCGGTCAGGAAAAGCTGATGCAGTTCTTTATTGGTCAGGGGATGCGCGCTACTCGTGGGCAGGCCGATCCTGCGGCGCTGCAGCGGTTGTTGGCGGAGAAGCTCGCCGGCTAGGCGACTCAAATTACCTTCGAGTAGCTGGTCGTTGCTGCTTGCTCGGTGACCTTATGTAGGTAGGCATCGAAACACATCGCGATTGGCCGCAGCAGGAAGCGGCCGCGCGCAGTGACGCGGATACTGTGTTGGTCGAGATCGACCAAACCATCGCAGGCTAAGGGCAGCAGGCGCTCCAAATCCGCTGCGAAGTAGCGTCGAAAATCAATCCCGTTGCGCTCGGAAAACACATCGAAATCTAGCGTGCCTTGGCACATGATGGATTGGATCGCGCTGCGCCTTATCCGGTCGTCAGCATCGAGCAATATGCCGCGATCAATGGCTAGCTCGTTCGCCTCAACGGCCTGCTGCCAATCGGCCAGCAGGCGGCGATTCTGCACGTATGCATCGCCGACATTGCCAATCGAGCTCATGCCCATGCCGATCAGATCGCACTGCGCATGGGTGCTGTAGCCCTGAAAATTCCGCTGCAGCGAGCCGTTGCCCAATGCAAGGCTGAGTTCGTCATCAGGCAGGGCAAAATGATCCATACCGATATAGACATAGCCGGCCTGTTGTAGCCGCTCCACAGTGAGTTTCAGCAGGGCTAGTTTGATCTCAGGGGTCGGCAGGTCGGCGTCTCTGATCTGCCGTTGTGCCTTGAACCGTGCGGGTAGATGCGCGTAGCTGTAGGCAGCGATACGCGCCGGGCGCGCGGTCACTATGGCCTCTAAGGTGCGATCGAAACCTTCCAGTGTTTGCCTTGGCAGTCCATAGATCAGATCGACATTGATGGATCTAAAACCCAGGACCTGGGCCTTGGTGATGA
>QIMA01000465.1 GCA_003233535.1 Rhodanobacteraceae bacterium | reverse complement strand
GGGTGTGTTCGCACGCGGATCAGCGCTTCAGCGGGCTAGTGGAGTATTTCGCTTTAAGAAGAGGGTCAGGGCAGGACCCTGGCAGCCTGCAAGGTCCGCCCATCAACGAGCTTGATATCCAGGTCGAACGCGTAGATGACCGCGGCGTCGGCAAACCCACCGGAGGTGACGAGAAAGGCGTTGCTGCAGTTGTGGGCGGCGCTGGCGGCGAGACAGGTGTCGATCTCCGCGCGGCTGATACGGCGCTGAGGTTGGTGTTTGCATTGGGCTAGGGCCTGCTGCCCGTTTTTGTGCAGCAGTAGCTGCAAGATGCCCTGGGAACCACTCTCGCGCTGGCTGCACTGATAGCCCTGACGGCGAAAGTAGGCATCAACTTGCTGTTCGAACTCGCGCCAGACCGGCGGCGCAATATCCGCCGCCGATTCCTTTGCCTCTTGACGCCATCGCCGGTAGCGACGTTGCCGCCCATAGTGAAAAAGCAGCGCCGTTGCGACCAGCAGCCCGACTACCAGTACAATGATCAGGTTGCTACTTCTTCAGCTGCGACTTGAAGTAGTGGACCGAGTGAACAAACGCGTCGCGCACTTTGTCCATCTCGGCGATCATCGTTTCCCAGTTTTTGACCCCTTCATCGCGCAGGCCTTCGAGCGTGGTTCGCGCTTCGGCAGACTGCACTTTCAGCTTTGCAATCTCGTCCGCGAACGCGCCTTGAGCCTTGGCGGTCGCCTCAGCGGCGCTTTGCTCAAGCTCCTTCATCTTGACGCTTAGCGCGTCTAGTTCGGCTTTCATTTTGGCGATGTATTCGTCGCGTGCACTCATAGTGTTTGCTCCGTTCTTGGGGGACTTGCTCCGTTCCTTACATGGGGTTGCTTGGAAGAAGAAACAAGCCGTCAACAGGGGCGCCAGATTCGCGCCGCAGCGTTGGTGTACTCAATGACGACTGGATGCGGATGAATCAAACGGAGATCAATGCGCGCTCGATACAGCGACTGCCGGACTCGGCGCGCTAGTGTCGGAATGGTAACGACAGCGGTGTTCTCTTCCGAACCGCATTCTGGCTGAGCAATCGTTATCCGTAGCGACGCTCATGCCCATTGAGCTTGCCGTCTATTTTGTCGAGCGCCTTTTGTATCCGCTGCTTAATCGACGCCCCCCTGTTGCGCCTAGCCAGCAACGGAGCCGTGTGAGCGGCGCACAGATTCTGTGCGTCACCCCAGTTCTCGATCAGTTCCTCGGCCCAAGCGCGGAATTCGGCGGCGGCGCCGGGGCGCTTTTCCAGCGCTTGTGAAAGTGTCAGATGCCAGCTGAGCGAGTCGCCCATGCCTAACCAACGCATCGGCAGGGGTAGCCGGACGAACATCAGGGTGTCGTCGGAATGAATCGTCTTGCTGGCACGGTGATATGCCAATACCGATGAGAAGTGAACGTTCTCATTGGCGGAGATGAAGTCGACGCCGCGCGGAATGGTGAAGTCCAGATCGTCGCTGTATTTATCGTGCAGCTTGGAATCTTCGCAGTGCAGCTTTTGCCAGGGTAGATCATCGTGTTTGTGGTGGTGCCGCGCGGTGCCGTACAGCTTGGCCTTGGGGTAGCGTTGGTGCATGGCGCGCACGTGTACCGTATGGAAGGGATGCAGGTTGAGGATCGCTTCGATGTTCTTACTGCCGCCGGTGATGGCCTCGATCTCTTCTGCCTGTGCGTCGCTCAGGGTGTAGGAATCGAGGAAGACGAACTTGCCGTTGCTGCGTTTGACCAGCGAAATGTGCGTGCCGATATCCACTAGGCCGGCAATGCGGAAGGATCCGCGCAGGTTCCAGAAGTCGTCGTCGACCTTGATTAGCTGGGACTTCATTGCATCGTTGCCTGCTTGCCGGAGTGCTCCTCAGACTAACAGCGCCCAGCGCTGCGGTCGAAGCTCAGGCAGGCTAGCTCAGCGAGTGCCAGTGGCCAGTTAACTGCAATAACTGCCCTCGGCGTCCTTAGCAGTCGGACGATGGCGCGGGTTTGTTACACGCGCGCCGAATGGGTGGCGATGCGCCGAAATGGTGAGGAATACGTAATCCAGAAACAGCGCGAGCCGGGTACCAAGATAGTGAGCGAATCGCGCACTAACTGGGGCATCGAGTAGCGGCTGGCCGAGCCCCATCAAACTGTGCCAAGCGAGCACCAAAAGTCACCCATGCGGATCGATTACGCTGAATTCCTAATAATTGGCTCCGATACGCACTGGCGTTGAGTTATCAAAGGTTCAGGGTCAATTCGGTCCGGTGCAGGAGTGATGCGTATGAAAGCTACCTACTTGGTGGTGATGTCGATGATGCTAGCTGCGTGCGCTAGCGTCGAGCGCAGCCCCACGCCCTCGATCATTGGTGATAATTCCGTCGAAGGCAATCGTGTCGCAGCGATCCGCAGTGGTGACCGGGACCCGGCCGACAATGACAGAATCTGCAAGTCGCAGCCAGTCACCGGCAGCCGGACAGTGAAACGCGTTTGCCATAGCCGTGCCGAGTGGGCGGCGATGCGGCGCAATGCGGAAGAGACGGTGCGGACTACTCAGCAGAAGGCCACGATGCACTTCGAGAATGAGACCTGCATTCACTTCGGAAACTGTTAACCCGGATGTTTCATAAACTTCACGCGCCCTCGCTAGGCCCTTAATCGCCCAGCGATTTTTCCTCCGTCGGGTGTATGAACCACTACACCGCTCCTGCGGAAAAATCACTGGCCTACCAATGTCCT
>QIMA01000166.1 GCA_003233535.1 Rhodanobacteraceae bacterium | reverse complement strand
TAGTGGTTCATACACCCGACTGAGGAAAAATCGCTGGGCGATCAAGGGCCTAGCGAGGGCGCGTGAAGTTTATGAAACATCCGGGCTAAAAAGGGCGAGGGCACCACGTTTCGCTACTGTCGGCATAGCTCCGGGTTCAACGCCGTAACCTGATCGGTCTTCGCCTACGGCAACCGGATATGCCGCCCAAAGCAGCATTCCCCGGTTATCATGCCGCCCGCTACGCCGGGTGCTCGCGCCCGACGGGCAGTTCAATGGATTGGAAAACTCATGCCCCTAAAGATCATCTGCGTCGTCGGCGCTCGTCCGAATTTCATGAAAATGGCACCAATCTTGGCGGCTATGGCCGCGCGACCGGACGATTTCTCGCCGCTGCTGGTGCACACCGGTCAGCACTACGACGAGCGCATGAGTAAGACCTTCTTCGAGCAATTGGGTCTGCCCCGGCCGGATATTGATTTGGGCGTTGGCTCAGGTAGCCACGCGCAGCAGACCGCCAAAGTGATGATGGCTTTTGAGGAGGTTTGTCTTACTCACAAGCCAGATCGTGTCCTGGTCGTTGGCGACGTGAATTCGACGCTGGCTGCGACCTTGGTGGGCACCAAGATGGGCATTCCGGTGGCGCACGTCGAGGCCGGCCTGCGCGCTCGCGACATGAGTATGCCGGAGGAGCTCAACCGCCTGTGTACCGACGCGATCTGCGATCTGTTGTTCACTACGGATGCGTTGGCTGGTGAGAACCTGCGTGCCGAAGGCGTCGCCGAAGGGCGGATCAAGCTGGTTGGCAATGTGATGATCGATACGCTGATCAAGCATCGCGAGATCGCTAGCAAACGTCCATTGCTGCACGATCTCGGTCTGGCTGGCCGCGACTACGCGGTGTTGACCCTGCACCGGCCCGCCACCGTGGATGACCGAGCCATGCTCGAGCCTTTACTGCGCAAGCTGCACACCATCGCTGCCGACATCCCGATAGTCTTTCCTATACATCCGCGTACTCGAGCAAGAATTGAGGGCTTTGGGCTGGATGATTTGCTCAATAAGACCGCTGCGGTGAGCGGTATTCACGTCACTGAGCCTATGGGCTACCTGGATTTCTTGTGCCTGACGATGAATGCGCGAGCCGTGCTTACCGATAGCGGTGGGCTGCAGGAAGAAACCACGGTGCTGGGCGTGCCTTGTTTGACTCTGCGCGACAACACGGAGCGACCGATCACCTGCACCGAGGGAACTAACGTGCTGGTTGGCAGGGATCCGGAGCTGTTAGGGCGAGAGTTCGCTCGGTTGATGGCCGAAGGTGGCGCCGTCGGGCGGATTCCGCCCCTTTGGGACGGCAAGGCCGCAGAGCGGATTGCTGAGGTCCTCGCGCCGACTTGACGCGTATTTGAGCTGCACTATGTGACGCAATTCTCATCTTTCGCCGAACGCTTTCGCCCGCGCCCCTCGTTTTGCGTAGGCGATGTGAGGGTTTGGTAAAGTTTGGTTTCGTCATGTACGCCAACGCGCAATTACTGGTAACTTAAACATGCTGCATTGCGACAATAGCGTGCCGCGACTGCAACAGGGGGCTGTGCGAGCGGATGACTGAATTAGTACCCAAATTCCTATGGATGGGATTTGCGATCTTGCTGTGTGCGCTAGCGATTCCGCTATTAGCGCCGCTGGCTAGGCGCGTGGGCTTGGTCGATCACCCGATCGGTCACAAGACCCATCAGCGCTTGGTGCCCTTGGTTGGCGGCGTCGGCGTCTTCCTTGCCGTAGGCGTGGTTGCGAGCCTTGCTGGTGTCGTTTCCGTTGCCGGTTGGCCATGGGTCGTTGCCGTCCTGGCGATGCTCATCTTGGGTGTAATCGATGACCTCTCGCCGCAAACTGCTACGCTGCGATTCGCTTTTCAAATCGGCGTCTCGCTGCTCCTGGTCTTCGCTGCCGGGCATCAGCTCGACAGCCTCGGCAACTTGTTCGGCATGGGTGAGGTGACCCTGGGCTGGCTCGCCGTTCCGGTGACCGTTTTTTGCGTGGTCGGAGTGATCAACGCCTTCAATATGATCGATGGGCTGGACGGGCTTTCTGGCACCATTGCGCTGATCAGTTTGGTGGCGGTAGCCTATTTGGCTGCACTTGCCGGCCACTCGAGTTCCTCATTGGCGATTTCTATCGTTGCCGGCGCATTGGTCGGGTTCTTGGCCTACAACTGGCCGCGTCATGGCGGCGCTCCCGTGTTTCTCGGCAACGGGGGCAGCTTAGCTCTGGGTACGGTACTGGGCTTTTTGTTCGTCGATCTATCCCAGGACCTGCCCAGGTCCTTCCCGCCGGTCGTCGCTCTTTGGCTTTTTGCGATCCCACTCATCGATACCGTGTCCGTTATGCTGCGACGGATTCAAGCGGGTAGCTCACCGTTCCACCCCGATCACAACCACGTGCATCATTTATTGCTGCGCGCCGGGTTTTCGCCGTTGAGCACGCTGCTGGTGCTGTGCACCTTAGCGCTGCTTTGTGCGCTAGTGGCGGTACTGGGTACGGTTCTGGCTTGGTCAGAACTGGGTATGGGGGTCATTTTCGTGATGGTCGGCCTGACTTACCACATTTGGGCGCTGCGAGCCGTGCGCGCTGGGAGTTTCTTGGGACGGAAGCTACGCGCGAAAGTGGTAGTGCGGGTGGGGATAAGTGCGTTTTAGTAGCAACGGATAGGTGCGTTTTAGAGGCGGCAGATGGGGCGTCGGCGCTTGCGGTGCTCTCCTAAAACGCTCTTGTTTTTGCACTAAAACCTAAAACGCACCTTCTCCTGCACTAAAACGCATTATCTTTTGCTGTCGAGTCCCGCTTCTACCCCCGATAGCTTGTACTTGCGCAAATACCCACGCAGCTGGTGGTAGCTCAAGCCGAGCAGTTCGGCGGCCTTGCGTTGGTTGAATCGGCAGGCGGCCAACGCCTGTTCGACGGCCTGAATCTCCATTCGTTTTACCCGTTCGGGCAGGGGCAAAGAACGAGGTTCTGTTGTGACCGAGCTGGCAACGGCCTTGATCTTCGGCGGCAGAGTGCTGGTTTCAGCTGGCGCTGCTGCGCTAGGTGAATCAGCAGTCGCGACGGCGGCGACGATGCCCGGCCGATATGGCGACTGAAAAGGGTCGAACTGCAGATCTGCCAGTTCTTCGTCCGGGTCGGGCATGCGGTAAACGCCGCGCTCGACCACATTCTTGAGCTCGCGAATATTCCCCGGCCAGAGATAGCTGAGCATCTGCTCACGCGCGAGCTCGCCGAAGCCCACAAAGACCTCGCGGCCCAGTTCGGACGTCATACGCTGGGCGAAATGCTCGGCCAGCAGCAAAATGTCCGCTTGGCGCGCACGCAGCGGCGGCAGCGTGATGACGTCAAACGCCAGTCGGTCGAGCAGGTCCAGCCGAAACTCGCCGCGCTGGGCTAGGCTGGGCAGGTCCAAGTTGGCTGCGGCGATGATCCGCACATCGGTCTTAACCGTCTCGCGTCCGCCGACTCGTTCGAATTCGCCATACTCAATGACTCGCAGGATCTTCTCCTGCACGCGTTGCGAACTGGAAGAGACCTCATCGAGAAACAGGCTGCCCTCGTGGGCCAGTTCGAAGCGACCGCTGTGGCGACGAGCCGCACCGGTGAATGCGCCAGCTTCGTGGCCAAATAGTTCAGTTTCTAGCAAAGATTCAGCCAGCGCCGCGCAGTTGAGCTTGACCAGCGGGCGATCCCAACGTGGCGACAAATAGTGCAATCGGGAGGCGATCTGTTCTTTGCCGGTACCGCGCTCACCGACCACCAGCGCAGGGCGGTCCAGTCGCGCCAATTCGGAAACCCGATCCAGCACTTCTAAGAAACACTGCGAATGGCCGATTAGGCCGTCGTCTGAGCGGTCGTGCCGGCGCACTAGGGCTGCGCCTTATAGCTGGCGTGGTTTCGCATTCCGATCGAGCTCACTTCGCGGTGGGGGCAGGGCTCAGCTTGGTCGCCGCATTATCGCGTAGTAGCGAAGGTTTTCGCGAGCTAGCCCGGATATTTCATGAACTCGCGCGATGATCGCGCAGGACATTGATTGCCCAGTGGTTTTTTCGAAGGAGCAGTGTAGTGGTTCATA
>QIMA01000183.1 GCA_003233535.1 Rhodanobacteraceae bacterium | reverse complement strand
GCATACTCACCTTGCGAGAAAAACAGCTGCAAGAGGCGTTGCAGCTGCACGATTTCTGCTTGTGTCGCAGCGCCTTTGATTAGTTTCGGCACCGGGGCCGCCCCAACCAACCCCTCGCACCTGTAGCCGATGCGCGTTTGAATCACCGCCAACTCATCCGTCAGCGCCGCCGCTTCGTCACTCTCCCCTAAGATATCATGTATCGCCGCAAGACCTCGCGTTGCTCGCACATAGTCCCTCTGGAGGACCCCGACTTGGTCTCGCAACGCGACTTGGAGACGGCTGTAGATCGCTTGAGAACGATCCAAGCTTCCCAGTCGATCGTGGAGAGACGCCAGGAGAATTTGGGCATCGACAACCAATGGGTGAGTCTCATCAAAGCGCTGCTGAAACGTGGCAAGTGCCGTTGCCGATTGGGCGAGCATCTCCGAGTCGGTTGGCGGCCGTTCCGCTTCGCGCCGCTCTCGCCTTGATCGGAAGGCGGCAGGAGCCAGCCTCGGCCCCATCGCAGCTCCAAATGGGGGAAACGCACGTCGATCTCCCAACACACCGTGCGCGTCAAGCAATGGACGCCTTTCCATTTCCTTCACTCGGGTTAGCAGCTCATAGAGATCGAGCCTGCCCTGCGCATCGCGAACATGCCAATGGGCCGGGCCTAGCCGCTTGGTGCGCAGGCTCACGACCTCCTGCTGGAACTTCGCCGATGCCTTGAACTCCTCATTCGCAACGGCCTTCTGCGCAAGATGCGAATAAGTACCATCGAGTGTGTCGAGTACATGATTTCGCAGGGGGTGCGGTGCCAGGCCGAACGGCTTCTCGATTGCCGCCAGCGCCAAGTGAAGTTGAGCAACGCATTCTTGCCAGTTGCCCTCGGACCAATGCAGACCTGCCTGCTCATAGCAAGCCCGCACAGTGTGGCGGTAGAAGTCGCCCACCGCCTGTCTTTGCCGTCGCAGCGTATCTTCCGGTGCGGGTGCGCGATTGGCGAAGCGGCCCCCCCGCGCGGGCCAGGCCGATCGTCGAGTCATCTCCGTTCGTCGAGTTGCGTCCAGTGTGCTGAGTCTCAACGCGAGGTTCCGTTCCAATATCGCGTTCTTGAGGTGCCAAGTGTCGTCGCCAAAATAGCTGCCACAAAACGCGACTGCCAGACCGCGCGCTCGAACCATGCCTTGCCAATCGCCTTGGTGGGCGTACATGTTAGCCAGGCGTTCCAGACCACGATAGACACTTGATGCATCGAACCCTGTGATGTGCGTATCCTGGCTGGACGACAGACCCTTGCGCAAGGTCACGATTTCTCGCAATGACTGTTCAGCTTGCGGCGTTCGCCGGGCATCCAATTGAGCTCGCGACCTTTGAAGAAGAACGGCCCAATAACGGGGATGGTTGGCGCCGTAGGCTTCTCGCACGGCATGCGCAAGCGTCCCTAAGTGCAAGTCGTCTGCTTTGCGACTGAACGGATTGCGAGCCCTGTCAGCGATCTCCATCCAAAGATCGACAGTACCCTTATCCGAGTCGCCCAGCAAGCTTCGGTGCGTGTTGAGGGCCTGACGCAGACTCGTCAGCTGCTGCTCGTCGAAAGGTGGCAGAGCCTCCGAGACCGATCGCCCTGCATCCACAAGTCGCGCACGCTGGCGTTCCGTCAACCGGATCATGCGATTCAAGTGCTCTATCGCCAGTTTTTCCTCCCGCACTTGCCAGCTTGACGACCCGTGTTTTGCACTGAGAAATTCGACCGCTCGTTGGCGTACTTGGCTCGCTTCTGCGAACTGCTCGCTTGCCTCAAGCGACCATGCAAGCAGCTGATAGATGCGCTCGATTTGTTGAGCCGTCGACTGCTGAGCATCTAGGCGCCGGGACAACTCAACAGAAAGCAGCTCCACGACTTCTGGATACTTTTCTTCCTGAAACAGCCGCTTCACTCGTTCCCATCGGTTATCAACGATTGGGACACTTCTGATGAGCGCCGTGGTGCCCGCTGCCTCGAGGTAGGGATTGGCGACTTCTCGCCAAACGAACTCCCATTTCATCGGCCAGTCAGGCCGAACTTGACTATCGCGGTCGGTAAACGAAGAGATGGGTGATGCGCCAAACGTGTCCTGGCCAAGCGCGCGATGTCCGCTCGGCCCAGTGGCGATCGCTGCAAACAGGCACCATGACAGAAAACTGCGATGCGCGGGCGATCTCATGGTTGATCTCATGGGTATTGTTCCCGATGTGCAAGGTCTGGGGACACTGGTCCGGCCCCAATCCATTGATCGTACATTGGAGTACGTAAACTCTAGGATGAATGCTGGGGCGGACTTCGGTTTCGTCGCCGCAAGTGAGTCGCTCGACCAGACGAAACCGCTTTGGCGCCACCGTAAGTACGGTGGCTTCCTGGCGATTCTGCGCGCCCCCTTTTTTCCTGCGACTCGCGCAGAACGGGCCAAGCCGAAACGTAGTCAAGACGAACACCCGAAGCAATCCGCTTCGGCACGTAGCTGATCCGAAGCCTGGTTGGAACTCAGATGCGGCGCACTCCGCCGCTTGGTGTCACGGTAGACTGCCGCTTCCTGATTTGCTTTGCTTGTCCCGACAGGTACTGTTTCAGGAGAATGAACATGCATGACTGGTCACCCTTTCGTATGGATTTGGGCAAAAATGCAGTGCGGAGTAGTCGACGATTGGCGATGGTAGCCACATTCGCCGGTGTTTTCCTCGTATTCGCCGGAGTTTTTGCCGATTCGGGCCCCCGCATCGTCAGAT
>QIMA01000296.1 GCA_003233535.1 Rhodanobacteraceae bacterium | reverse complement strand
GATCATCGCGCGAGTTCATGAAGTATCCGGGCTAGGTTAACTGCAGAGGCTGCAACAGCGGGACACCATCGAGCACCAGAGTGTTGCCGCTGGCTGCTAGCCTTCCCGCAACGAGCAACGCGACCACGCGCAACAGCAATCGATGCTCGAGCGGACGCAGGCGCTCGGCCAAAAGATCCGCGTCATCGGCGCCCTCAATTCGCATTTGGATTTGCCCTATCACCGGTCCGCCATCGAGCTGCGCAGTAACCAGATGCACGCTGGCACCGTGGTTCTTATCGCCCGCTTCGAGCGCTCTGGCGTGAGTATGCAGACCCGGGTATAGCGGCAACAGCGACGGATGCAGATTGATCGCCCGACCTTCCCAGCGCTGTACTGCCTGCGCTGAAAGAACGCGCATGAAGCCGGCCAAGACTACCCAATCGGGTCGATGCTGCTCAATCCCCGCAAACAAAGCGGACTCAAATTCTTCACGCGTGGCAAAGTCAGCACGCGGCCGCAGGACCACCGGGAGGTCGTGCGCGCGGGCGATCTCGATACCAGCGGCATCAGCTCGATCACAGCCCACCGCGACTATCTGTGCGGCCAGCTCGCCGGCGTCGATGGCGCTTACGAGAGCCTGCAGATTACTACCGCGACCTGAGATCAGCACCGCCAAACGGCGGCGGGCAGCAGGCTCCCCCATCAGGAAACGAACCGAATCTGTTGACCGCTGGTGGGTCGCTCGGTAACCCGACCGATCACTCGAGCGCTCTCCCCCAGAGCGCTAAACTGCTCCAGCACCACAGCAGCCGAGTCGGCATCGACCAGCAAGGTGTAGCCGATCCCCAGATTGAAGGTTCGGCGCAGATCGTCATCCGGGATCTGGCCGTTAGCCACCAGCCAGTCGAACAACGCAGGACGCTGCCAGCTGTTCAAGTCGACTTCCACCGCTAGTTCTTCGGGCACTACGCGAATAATATTCTCGCTCAGGCCACCACCTGTGATATGCGCCATCCCATTGATTTTATGCGACTTCAGAACCGCCAGCACGGACGAGACATAGATCCGCGTTGGTGTCATCAGCAGATCAAGCAGCGGAACACCGCCAATCTGCTCGAGCGCCGGATCGGCAACCCGATCTAGCACCTTGCGAATCAGCGAGTAGCCGTTGGAATGCGCACCGCTGGATTCCAAACCAATGATCACGTTTCCGGCAGCAATCTCGGAACCGTCGATCAGCTTGGACTTCTCGGCTACGCCGACGCAAAAGCCCGCCAAATCGTAATCGCCTGCAGCGTACATGTCGGGCATTTCGGCCGTCTCGCCACCCACCAGCGCGCAACCGGCCAGTTGGCAACCTTCAGCGATGCCCTCGATGACGGTCGCAGCGGTATCGATATTGAGGCTACCGCAGGCAAAATAATCCAGAAAATACAGCGGCTCAGCGCCCTGTACGAGAACGTCATTGACGCACATTGCGACGAGATCTATGCCAATGCTGCTGTGCCGATTGTACTGCTGCGCCAGCTTGAGTTTGGTGCCCACGCCGTCAGCACCGGAGACCAAGACCGGTCGGCGATAACGATCAACCGGCACTTCCACGAGGGCGCCGAATCCTCCCAACCCCGCCAGCACCTCCGGGCGCATCGTTCTTCTCACGGCAGGCTTGATACGTTCCACCAAGCTGTTTCCGGCATCGATGTCTACGCCGGCAGAGCGATAGGTCAGAGGACCCTGCTTAGGGCCCGGCTTGGGGTCTTGTTGAGTCATTTGGGATCGTTCAGTCGACGGCGAAACGGCGCAGATGATAGCCCGGATGCCGTTGCCACGGCGCTGGTTCCGCCGCGCGCCGCGAAAACCAACCACTCATTTCAGTAAAAGAAATTAAAATTCAATGCGTTACGGCGCGAAGGCGTGCTCGCGCAGGTTTCGTCGCCGACACCAATCGGCGCATTCAGGCCGATTAGGCGGCAAAAGCGTCGTGGCCCGACTATCCTACGTACTCATCATGCAGGCCGCCGAGTAAGCAAATGTCCGAATTGAAGTCGTTCTTGTTTAACACGCTCGCGGTATTGGTGCTCGTATTTGCACCAGTAACTGGCAGCATTGCCCAAGATACATTGTCCGGAGAGGTTTTGGTCGCGGGGCAGGACGATGCCAGCGTTTCGCAGGCGCTGGGCAGCATTCTTGCCGAAATTCTTAGCCGAGCCGCTCGTGACGGCACAGTAACTCAATCTGACGCGGCTCAGGAAGCCATCAACAAAGCCCGCGACTACGTGCAGTCCTACACCTTCCGCCAGGAACTGGCGACGGTTGAGGGCAAACCCGCACGCCTGCTTTACTTGAACGCGAGTTTCGATCGACGCACCATTCAAAGCCTGCTGAAACAGGGCGGCGTCAGCGCCGTACCCACCAATGCGGCCAAAGCGGAGGTCGGCGTGCTGGTTTACGGACTGCGCGGTAGCGCCGATTACGCTCGTGTGGTCAGCTACCTCGGTCAACTTCCAGTAGTTCGCGAACTTCAGGTAGAGGCTGCTGATCGCGACCGACTGGCGCTGCGCGCGAACGTTTCGGGTGCCGGCGACGCCTTAATCGCCAGCGTCACCGACGGTGGTGTACTCACTTGGATCACCGTGGCAAACGATGGCCGACTGGAGTTTGAGCTGCAGCGATGATCCTAGCCCGGATATTTCATAAACTTCACGCGCCCTCGCTAGGCCCTTGATCGCCCAGCGATTTTTTCTCAGTCGGGTGTATGAGCCACTAC
>QIMA01000541.1 GCA_003233535.1 Rhodanobacteraceae bacterium | reverse complement strand
ACCAGGAAGCCGAGGCCGACACGCCGGTCACCCACTACGACATGAAAGACGTCGAGGAAGTGGGGTTGGTCAAATTCGATTTCCTCGGCTTGCGCACGCTCACGATCATTCATTGGGCGGTAGATGCGATCAACGAACGGCGTCAGCGCGGCGACGAAGCGCCGATGACCATCGACGCGCTGCCGCTTGATGACCCGGGCACTTACAAGCTGCTCAAACGCTGCGACACCACTGCCGTTTTCCAGCTGGAATCACGCGGCATGAAGGAGCTGATCAAGAAGCTCCAGCCCGACTGCTTCGAAGACATCATCGCCCTGGTCGCGCTGTTCCGCCCGGGACCGCTGCAGTCCGGGATGGTCGATGACTTTGTCGATCGTAAGCATGGCCGCGCCGAAGTCACCTATCCACACGAGATGCTGGAGCCGATCCTCAAGCCCACCTACGGCGTGATCGTGTACCAGGAACAGGTGATGCAGATCGCCCAGGTATTGGCCGGCTATACACTCGGCGGCGCCGACCTGCTGCGCCGCGCGATGGGCAAGAAGAAACCCGAGGAAATGGCCAAACAACGGGTCGTTTTCGAACAGGGTGCGGCCGGCAACGGTATCGAGCCGGCAGTCGCAACCGCGATTTTCGACTTGATGGAGAAATTCGCCGAGTACGGCTTCAATAAGTCCCACTCGGCGGCCTATGCGCTGGTCTCCTATCAAACGGCCTGGCTCAAAGCTCATTATCCGGCAGAGTTCATGGCTGCCGTGCTTAGCTCGGACATGGACAACACCGAAAAGGTGGTGGAGGCCCTGCGCGACTGTGCGCGCAACCGTGTCCGCGTCCGCAACGTCAGCATCAACGAAGGCGATTGGTATTTCCGCGCCACCGAGGACAAACAGATTCGCTACGGGCTGGGGGCGATCAAAGGCGTCGGCCACGCCGTCGGCGAAATGATTGCCCAAGCGCGTGAATCTGGCGGCGCATTCAGCGATCTCAACGAACTCCTATCGCGAATGGAGCTGGGTAAGCTCAACCGCCGCGTCCTCGAGGCAGTTATTGCCAGCGGCGCCGCCGACAGCCTCGGCCCCAACCGCGCCAGCCTGAGCGCCTTTATTGCCGAGGCCATGCGCGGTGCCGACCAGCAGCAGCGCGACGGCGCCTCCGGTCAGGGCGATATCTTCGGCGCGGCGCAAGTAGTCGCCGAAGCTCCTGGTTGTCCGGAAAAACCTGAATGGCCGCCGCTCACCCTGCTCAAGGCCGAACGCGACACGCTGGGCTGGTACGTTTCCGGTCACCCAGTCGACGCATACCGAAAAGTGCTCGACGGCTTCACCAGCGTGCGGATCGGCGAACTCGAAGGCAAAGTGCCCGAACGTGCGCGCCGCGATGATCCGCCGCTGCTGCTCGCCGGACAGATTGTGGCCATGCGCCAGCGCAATGACAGCAGCCGCTTCGTTGCCATCGAAGACGGCAGTGGGCGGATTGAACTGGCATTCTTTGGTGAAGTTTTCACCGCATCAGCGCCACTGTTGATCAACGACGAGATCCTCGTGGTCGAGGGCCAAGTCTCCATCGACCGCTTCAGCGATCAACCGCAAATGCGGGTTAAGCGGGCCTGGAGCGTGGCGCAGGCCTGCGGGCAGTTCGCGCGCGGGTTGCGTATTGCGCTGAACGAGTGTGGCGCCGAAGCGATAACTGAACTCAAACGCATCTTGGCCCCGTACCGAGGCGGCCCCGCCGTCGTGCGGGTGCAGCTCATGCGACCCGAGGGACCCGTTCAATACCAACTCCCCGACACTTGGCGCGTGGCCGCAAGCGGAGAGCTCAAAGACCTGATTGAGCTGCTTCCAGGGGTAGAAAAAGTTGAACTGCATTTCCCGCGTAGTGCGGCTTAGATAGGGCTGAAGGCTGAGGCAAGGCAGTCCGGGTATGCCGCTATCTGCAGCTGTCGGTCGTGCACGCGACTCCACAGCAGCAGCCAGCCGAGTAGTCGAGTCAGCGGAAAAACGTGACCAGAGTAAGTCGATCAGCGAACGGCTAGCTCGGCGGTGCGCAGCTGGGTCGGCCCGGCGCCATTAGCGCATCGTGTACCGCCGCCGATAGCTTATTCCCGCTGCGGCGCAGCCTTTGGTAGGCGCTGATACAGCTGGACGGGCAACACTGCGTGGTCTTGTTCGCGGAGCAGCGCGGCAGCGCGCCGATGCAGCGATCCATTTTCCCTGCATTACCGCTAGCGCAGGCGAGAAAGCGTTCTGAGCAAATGGCCAGCTGTTGTTCGCTAACGAGAGTAAAGTCCGCTGGTCGACGGCTGCGTGGAGCGCGCCTGCCTGCCGGCTGACTGCGCCGCTCCTTGGGAAATTGGCGTAGCCACTGGCGCAGCTCCGCGCCATCGCCGTCGGCGTTCAGTTTGGCCCCTTGCTTACCCTCGCAGGGCTGATCTTGATAACCCACCGAGCCGTCGGCTGCTGTGCAGCGATATATCTGACCGGGGGCGGCCTGCAGCAGGGACAGCGAGAGCACCAGGGCAGCAGCAATCATCGATAGGAGCATCCGTCTGGCACGCGGTCTACCGCGCCCAGTTAGCTTACCGGCATGAGTGGATCAATTCGTGAAGCCAGTCCTCATTGCTTGTTCGTTCGCGAGCAACTCTTTGGTTAGCGCTGCACCTAAGGTTCGGGAGTGGCGGCGGTGGCGGTGGTTGAGAGTAAGTGTCGTATCGAAACCTCTCGGGCAACACCTCAGAGAGTTTCGCCTTGCCTGCAATGGCGG
>QIMA01000161.1 GCA_003233535.1 Rhodanobacteraceae bacterium | reverse complement strand
CCTACATACTCACCGCAGCCAGCAACGCGATGGCACCCGGTGCTTGGCCGGACTTGGCCGCCATGGCAGCCGACCCGGGCGTACAAGCGGCCTTGGTGCGCTTGGCCGAGTGGGATTTCTCAACCCCGACTGGAATCGCGCAGGGCTTCGACCCAGGCGAGAATCCGAACAATCTGCAGCCGCCTACAGCCGCCGAAATCACCAACTCGACGGCGGCGACCGTTTACGCAGGCTGGCGCGGTAAGGCGATCAATAACGTGCTCGATGCGACGCTGACGCAAGTCGGTTTGGGCGGTGCTCTACCGGGCAACGAAGAGTCCAATCGCGCGCTGAAGAACTTGCTGGACAACTTCGCCACTAACGGTGGCGTTGGTGCTTCCGGTCTGAACTTCTTCAACGTGCCCGGAGCTCCGGATGCGGCCTCAGCGCGCGACTTCCTGTTGCTGAAGAGTCTCAAAGACGCGCTTGATATGTACGCCTCTAGCGACTTCGACGCCGCTTTTGCTGGGTCCACCGACATCAATGACTATCGTTGGGGTCTGCTCCACCGGATCGTGTTTGACCATCCGTTGGGCGGTGCGCTGAACATTCCGGGTCCGAATCCATTCCCATTCGTGGATGTGGGTCCTGGATTGCCCGGCTTAGCCCGACCTGGTGGCTATGAGGTGGTCGATGCGTCCAGTCACTCGCTGCGCGCCGACGGCGTGAACGAGTTCATGTTCGGCAGCGGCCCGAATCGCCGCTTCATTGGTGAAATGACCGACGTGCCGACGTACGAGCAAATCCTGCCCGGCGGTCAAAGTGGCGTCATCACCGATGGGCCGCTGTACGTCAGCCAGCTGTCTCGCTGGTTGACCAACAACTACAAGGCGCTGGTCTTGGATGAGGACGCCGCAGTAGCCGGTTCTGTGCGGCGTCAGGACTTCACTCCGCGTTAGTGTCGTTGGCTAGGCGCCGCCTAGCCCAATTGCGTCAAAGCGAAGGGCCCGTTTTGGGCCCTTCGCTGTTTAGCCCGAGCGCGCTGCAGTAATGGGTGTGAGTCGAACTGATATGGCCAGGGCACCCCTGCAGTAATCACGAACACCCATTCAGCCGCGGGCGCGGCTACAATCGGGCGATGACTGAACAACTACTGCAACACTTTCTCCTCAGCGGTTCTCAGGTAGTCAAGATCAACGCGGAAATGCACAAGACGGTGCCCCCTGGCGGTCAGTGTCAGGCGCGCGTGGAGGTCAAGCTATCGCCTAGCAAACCGGAAGACGATGGTCAGCCGAAGCACTTCTTGGTGGGCGTTCGTTTGTATTGCCAGGGTTTTCCTCCGGCAGGGCAGGAACAGGAGCGACTTTTCACTATTGAGTTGGTGGTTAACCTGGCCTACTCACAGTTCGCCGGCGAACCGATTAGCTTCGAGAACTTCGCTCAGCATCATGGTTCGTTGGCGCGGCAGATCTATCCTCTGATTCAGGGTCAAGCCAGCACGATCCTGCACCAGCTAGGGCTGTCCATGGTCCGTTTGCCTTTAGACCTGAGCAATTCAGGCAAGCTGGACGGCGGCACCTTGCACTAGCCCGGATATTTCGTGAACTCGCGCGCGCTAGCTGCCGGGTCGCACTTGACGCTGCCCTGACGTGCCCCCACATAATCTGGTCATCGTTGAAAGCGACTGGTCGTATTGAGGGAATACGTATGAGCACATGTACCGTGGAGCCTATGGATCGAGTGATGCCCGACGTTGCCAGTGAAGGTGCGACCAGCAGCGTAGGTCGACTCGATTGGGTCGGTATGGAGCGCATCGAAGTGCCGATTCTGGTGCCCACCGCTGATGCTCCCATACGCACGCCAGCCAAGGTCTCGGCATTCGTTAACTTAGAGCAGCCGGATGTGCGCGGCATACACATGTCGCGACTGTATCTGCATGTGGATCAGGTGCTTAGCGACAATCCGTTAGGGCCGACCAGCGTCCGCCGATTGCTCCGCGACTTTTTGGAATCACATCAAGGGCTGAGTGATCGCGCAGCGCTGCGGGTGCAATATGAGCACCTGTGGAGACGCAAGGCCTTGATCACTGATAAGGCCGGTTGGAAGGCCTATCCGGTCGTGATCACCGCGCAGTTGGAACACGGTCACTTAAGCCTGGAAGTCGCTGTGGAGGTACTTTATTCGAGCACCTGTCCATGTTCTGCAGCCCTCGCCAGGCAGCTCATCCAGGAACAGTTTGAGCGCGACTTTCCGAATGGGGAAACGGTCGATCGGGAGAAGGTGAAGCAGTGGTTGGGTACTGAACAGGGAATTGTGGCGACCCCTCACTCGCAGCGTTCGCGGATGCAAATGCGTGTGCGGCTGGCGCCCAACAGTCGCGAATTTCCGGTTGAACAGCTCATTGTTGCTGCCGAGGCAGCTTTGGCCACGCCGGTGCAGGCTGCGGTGAAACGCGCCGACGAGCAAGAGTTTGCGCGCCTCAATGGTGCCAACCTGATGTTCTGTGAGGACGCAGGAAGACGGATCCAGGGCGTTTTAGAAAAAAACTCTAGTCTTACCGACTATTGGGCCAGAGCGGTGCATATGGAAAGCCTTCATCCGCACGATGCGGTGGCCATAGTGACCAAAGGCGTTCACGGCGGCTTGCACGCGTCATCCGGCTGGGTGGTCGAGGCTGCTTAGGGCTATCGGTCTTTAGCCCGGAGTTTCATAAACTTCACGCGCCCTCGCTAGGCCCTTGATCGCCCAGCGACTTTTTCTCAGTCGGGTGTATGAACCACTACACC
>QIMA01000407.1 GCA_003233535.1 Rhodanobacteraceae bacterium | reverse complement strand
TATGAACCACTACACCGCTCCTTCGAAAAAACCACTGGGCAATCAATGTCCTGCGCGATCATCGCGCGAGTTCATGAAACTCCGGGCTAGTAGATGCCGGCATCAACGCCGGCAGCGACCGTTAGGGACAGTTCACGGACTTGGTCGATGTACTCGTCCTGCCATTGCCCGCGCAGAATCAGCGCTGGCTGCACGGCCCGCCAGCCAAGTCCGGTGATGATACGTTCGACGCTAGCTTGGGCGCCCAAGCCATCCTGGCCGGCGCGCACCCACAGCGCGTATGGCTTGCCTTGAGTGTGCTCCAGGCACGGATAGTAGATCCGCTCGAAGAAGTCTTTTAGTGCTCCCGCCATGTAGCCAAAATTCTCGGTCGTGCCCAGCAGCAGCGCATCGCAGCTAAGCACATCGGCAGCACTGGCCTGGCCCGGCAGCAACAACCGACTGCAACCACTGTCCAATGCAGGGTCCTTCGCGGCGGCGAGCGCGGCTCGGGCGAGCAGCTCGGTATTCGGCGACGGTTGATGGGCCACTATCAGTAGCTTGCGGTGCGTGGCTAGCGTCATGGACCCGATGATTTCACAAATGTAGGGAATTGGCGTGCCGGATCAACGTCGGTCATGCGATAATCACGTGCTAACTTACCGCTGGCAAATCAATCAAGGCACCTCTGGGCTGCTAACAACTAGCAGTTCGGGCATAGCCCCAGCAGGCACGCCGAGTGCAACCACCGGCTGATCGCCTAGCCACGATTGAGACACCACCAGCCACCTAGCCAGACGCGCGGCCAGTGTGTCCGCCAATACATGAAGAGCTCAGCGTCCATGACCATCGCACTACGCGACATTGAACCGAGCGACCTGGAAGAAGTCCTCAAACTCAACAACAGTGCCGGCAAATCGATCGTGCCCATTGAAATTGGCCGGTTGACGCAGCTGGAACAGGTCGCCCGCTACTTTCGAGTGGCCGAGGTGAATGGGCAGTTGGCCGGCATTCTGGTTGGTTTGAGCCGTGAAGCCGAATACGACAGCCCGAACTTCAGCTGGTTCAAAGAGCACTGCGAGGACGGCGGTTTTTTGTACATTGATCGCGTCGTCGTATCGTCCAGATTTCGACGTCACGGCATCGGCAGAGTGCTTTATTGCGACGTACTGAGCTTTGCTGAAGTTCGTTTTCCGGTATTAAGTTGTGAGGTCTTTATCGAGCCTCGCGATGACGTATCGCTGATCTTCTTCGGCACCAATGACTTCACCGAGGTGGGTCAACAGGCTTTGCCAAACAACCGCCAAGTGAGTTTGATGACCAAACCTCTCAAACCCTACGAGTACGTGAAAGAAAGCTACCTGGACAGTGGCCGACGGGCTCAGCTTCCTGTCTACGCGCGCGAGGACCGGCTTTCAGCTGGGCGCCGCGACTGGACGGACCGGAAAAGCGCGTGAGCTTCACACAGGCTGATCAAACCCGCCTCGCGGGATCGAACCCCTGCGAGCTGCGTCAGGGCCGCTATGGTTTGTTCACGGTTCGATTAGCGCAGCTCGACCCAGGTGCTATTCAGGCGCATCTTGCCGATCAAGTCGCAAGCGCCCCTGCACTGCTCAAAAATGCGCCGGTGGTCATAGACGGCACTGCACTGACGCGTCTGCCCAGCATCGAACAGGCGCGCGATTTGCTGCAGCGGCTAGTTGCTGCCGGCCTAAAACCGTTGGCTGTCGCACTAGCCCCGGATGAAGACGCTCTAGTACTGCAAAATCTGTACGGGCTACCGACGATTGCGGCCGAACACGCGCGACGACAAAACCAGGCCGGAGTAGCGGCAGAGTCGGCAGCACCAGCGGCGCCGGAAGCGGCTGCCAAGCCTGAACCGAGCATCGAAGCAGCGCCTACTTCGTCGCCCAGCGCGCCGAGCGCTAACGGCAGTCTGTACGTGCACGCACCGGTGCGCTCAGGACAACAAATCTACGCGAAAGGTCGCGACTTGGTGATTACCGCCGCGGTCAGCGCCGGCGCGGAAGTCATCGCCGATGGCTGCATACACGTATACGGTCGGCTCGCCGGCAAGGCCCTGGCTGGTGCGCAGGGTAACGAAGACGCAAGAGTCTATTGCCTGAACTTCCAGCCCGAATTGGTCAGTATTGCCGGTCAGTACGGGCTGATAGATTCGGTCCCGGAAGCGCTGCAGGGGCAGGCAGTGGAAGTGTTACTGGACCAAGAGCGACTCGATTTCCGAGCGCTCGGTATACGATAGCTATGACATCTGGGGAGTGCTTACCTTGAGTGAGGTGATCGTCGTCACATCGGGCAAAGGCGGAGTTGGCAAGACCACCTCCAGTGCCTCTGTAGCCTGCGGATTTGCCCGTCGCGGGAAAAAGGTCGCCGTCGTCGATTTCGATATCGGGCTGCGCAATCTGGACCTGATCATGGGCTGCGAGCGGCGTGTGGTCTACGACTTCGTCAACGTGATCAATGGCGACTGCAGCCTCAAGCAGGCGCTGATCAAGGACAAACGCTTCGATAACTTGTCGGTGTTAGCGGCGTCACAGACCCGCGACAAGGAGGCGCTCACTCAGGATGGGGTTAAGCGCGTGCTCGGCGAACTTCGTGAGATGTTCGACATCATCATCTGCGACTCCCCTGCGGGGATCGAGCGCGGCGCACACCTAGCGATGTACTACGCCGATCGCGCCATAGTCGTGGTCAACCCCGAAGTCTCCAGCGTGCGCGACTCCGATCGCGTACTGGGATTGCTGTCGAGCAAAACTGACCGCGCAG
>QIMA01000395.1 GCA_003233535.1 Rhodanobacteraceae bacterium | reverse complement strand
TGTAGTGGTTCATACACCCGACTGAGGAAAAGTCGCTGGGCGATCAAGGGCCTAGCGAGGGCGCGTGAAGTTTATGAAATATCCGGGCTAGCAAAGCGGCTTTGCTTGTCCATCGGAGTGAAGGTCACGCCTCGAGCTCTTCGCCTTTTACTGGTCACTGGAACTGGCTACTGGTATTGAGCTGTTAGCCACTGGTACTTAGCTGTAGGCAACAGTCAGCTCGAAACGGCTACACTCCACGGCCACCAAATTACCCACAGCGCATCTTGAACAGCCAATCCGTGCCCCTGAAACAACATTTGCGCAATCTCGTCCAGCAGGCCATGGCCACGTTGGTCGCCGATGGGCCGCTGGCCGCCGTGGAGCAACTGCCTGCGGTGCAGATTGAGCGCACCAAGACGCGCGAACATGGTGATTTCGCCTGTAACGTGGCGATGCAGTTGGCGCGCTTAGCCCGGCGTAAACCGCGTGATCTGGCGCAGGCTTTGGTCCAGGCGCTGCCTGATGATGAGTTGGTCGCCAAGGTTGAGATTGCGGGACCAGGGTTCATCAACTTTTATCTGAGCGATAGCGCTTGGCACGTTCAGGTTGTCGCGGCGATTGAGCAAGAGCAGCAGTTCGGTCGCTGCGATGCTGGGCTAGGCGTTCGCGTTGGGGTGGAGTATGTGTCGGCCAATCCGACCGGTCCGCTGCACGTGGGTCACGGTCGAGCTGCTGCGATTGGCGATACGCTCGCCCGATTGCTAGATGCCGCCGGCTGGTTGGTGTCGCGCGAGTACTATTACAACGACGCTGGCGTACAGATCGACAATTTGGCCTTATCGGTACAGGCGCGCGGTCGCGGCATCAATCCGGACGATGCGGGCTGGCCAGAGGACGGCTACCGCGGCGAATACATTCAGAAAGTGGCCGACGCTTATGCCGCCGGAGAACGGCTACAGGTCGACGGCAAGCACGTGGTTGGCAGCGGCGATTTCGATGATCGGGACGCTGTGCGAGCGTTTGCCGTTGCTGCGCTGCGGCGTGAGCAGAACGACGACCTTGCCGCATTTGGGGTGAATTTCGACGTCTACTTCCTGGAATCCTCCCTGTATGCCGACGGCAAGGTCGAAGAGACCGTGCGCGCGTTGGGCAAAGCCGGGCACACCTACGAAAAAGACGGCGCGCTGTGGCTGCGCAGCACCGATTTCGGCGATGACAAAGATCGAGTGATGCGCAAGTCGGACGGCAACTACACCTATTTCGTGCCTGACGTGGCCTATCATTTAAGTAAGTGGCAGCGTGGCTATGCTCGTGCAATCACCGAGTTGGGCGCCGATCACCACGGCTCGCTGGCCCGAGTGCATGCGGGGACGCAGGCCATGGAGCAAGGCATGCCCAAGGGCTATCCCGAGTACGTGTTGCACCAAATGGTGACGGTGATGCGCGGCGGCGCCGAAGTTAAACTGGGTAAGCGCGCTGGCGGCTACCTCACTTTGCGCGATCTGATCGAAGAAGTAGGTCGCGACGCCACCCGCTATTTTCTGATCTCACGCAAATCCGATTCCCAGCTCACCTTCGATATTGATCTGGCTCGGGCGCAAAGCAACGACAATCCGGTCTACTACATCCAGTACGCGCATGCGCGCATCTGCAGCTTGTTCCGTCAGGCTAAGGAAAAACAGATCCGCCACGATGGGCAAGCGGGTCGCGAGCAGTTGTCTGGGCTAAGCGATGCGCAGTCGGTCGCGCTGATGATCGAAGTTAGTCGCTACCCAGAGGTCGTCGAGAGCGCCGCTGAAGGCCTGGAGCCGCACACCTTGGCAACGTACCTGCGCGAGTTGGCGGCAGCGTTTCACACTTGCTACAACGCGCACCCGATACTGCCGGCACCGGCAGCCGAGCGCGATGCCAGACTGACCCTGTGCTTGGCCGTGCGCCAAGTGCTGGCCAATGGACTGGATTTGTTGGGGATGGGTGCGCCGGAGCAGATGTAGGCTTTTTAGGGCTGAGGGCTGAGTAGAGCGAGAGCGCGACCGTCAGACGTCGTTGCTCGCGCCGGCCAACTCGGCGGTCGCAGCACGAGGTTTATGGAATGTCTGGGCTCGGGTCAGGAAAAGCTTGAGTTTCGCTACGCTGGAAAGCGACGGCATCTTGCCTCAGCCTCAGCCCTAATAAGCTACAGTCGCCCCGCGGCAAAGGTATCGCAGCGTTGCGCATCCCCTGTCTCAAAACCGAGGGTGAACCAGCGTACGCGCTGTTCGGAGCTGCCGTGGGTGAAGGCGTCGGGCATCGCGCTGCGACCGGCTTGACGCTGCAGTCGGTCATCGCGAACTTGGTGGCGAGGTTGATCGCAGTCTCGGACATGTACTTCACTCGAGTCAGAAAGACTCAAGGATGCGTGGCCGCGATTGAATGGTCCAGCCGGCTTCGAAAACGCTGGCGGCAAAAACGACAACGGCCCCAGAAGGGCCGAAGGCGTTCAAGAAATTGGTCGGGGTGAGAGGATTCGAACCTCCGGCCCCTACCTCCCGAAGATAGTGCTCTACCAAGCTGAGCTACACCCCGACCGAGGAAGCTAGCCAAGCATTCTAGCGTGCGCCGATCTGAGTGGCAACACCGTTAGCGCGACCTTCTTGCCGTTGCGCACCCCATGTCCGTAACCAACACGGCTTGCGTGATTGTTATCCGTGTTCGAACCTAGCCCGGATATTTCATGAACTCGCGCGATGATCGCGCAGGACATTGATTGCCCAGTGGTTTTTCTAAAGAAGCGGTGTAGTGGTTCATA
>QIMA01000270.1 GCA_003233535.1 Rhodanobacteraceae bacterium | reverse complement strand
CACCGACGTCGTACCCACCGGCCCGGAAAGCGACTGGGTTAGCCCGCCTTTCGTTCCTACTGAGCGCGATGGAAGACTGTACGGGCGCGGCACTGCCGACATGAAGGCCTCGGTTGCTGCCCAGTGCTTGGCAGCCGAGCGTTTCGTAGCCGAGCACCCGGACCATCCCGGCATCGTCGGACTGATGTGGACCAGCGACGAGGAAGGGCCGGCCACCGACGGCGTCAAACGCGTCGTCGAATGGCTCACTGAGCGCGGCCAGAAGATCGACTACGCGCTGATCGGCGAACCGTCCTCGGACACTCGCCTGGGCGACCGCATACGCATCGGCCGACGCGGCTCATTACACGGCTATCTGACGATTAACGGTGTGCAGGGTCACATCGCCTATCCGCAACTGGCGAAAAACCCGATTCACCTGATCGCACCGGCGCTGGCTGAATTGGCGCAGCTGCAGCCAGATCAGGGCAACGCGCACTTCCCGCCCAGCACCTTTCAGATGTACGAAATCAACGCTGGGGCTGGCGCCAACAACGTGATCCCTGGCTCTGCGAGCCTGAAATTCAACTCGCGTTTCAGTACCTGTTCCAGCACCGATTCCATAGAGGCCCAAGTGCGCGAGATACTTGATCGTCACCAGCTCGATTACGAGCTGAAGATGCGACTTTCCAGCACGCCTTTCCTCACCTCCGACGGGCCCTTGGTTGATGCTGTACAGGGCGCATTAAGAGAAATTTTGGGCGAGGCAGCCATCGGCGACACGGGCGGCGGCACCTCGGACGGACGCTTCTTGGCACCGGCGGGCGCCCAGGTAGTGGAGCTGGGACCGGTCAACAAATCCATTCATCAGGTCAATGAGTGGGTCGAGATTGCCGCACTGCAGCCGTTAGCAGAGCTTTACCAGTCCACGATCAACCGGCTACTCGTAGGTATTGGCGAAAATGCAGGGAAAAGCTAGAGTGTGCAGTTGGGCACAACAGGGGATGTTGGTGAATAAGGGGCTATGCGGCCTTTTGGTGTTCGCTGCGGCTGCGCTAAGCGCACCGATGAACGCCGAAGAACCGGCACCGATTGCGAACGACAGTTGGTCGATTTGGGGCGGCGAAATGCGCTTGCGTTTCGACTCCGTTGTACTGCAGAGCCTGAATGTCGATTCGGTATCGATCGAAGGCGGACTTGCCACGCAGTCCGACCAACGCCCCGGCATGGCGATCACCGAGTCTAGCGCCCTGGAGTTCAGGGCGGTACGCGACAGCATCCACGCTTTCACCGACGGTCGTCTGCAGCTCAGCGGCGAGTTGGTGCTGCACCAGGGTGAGCAGACGCACCGGCTGCAGAGCGCCAACATTCAGCCCGGCAATACGCCACTGGCGCTCAGCTTGGTTGATGGCAACGGGGTCACTTGGTTCGAGTTAGATCACCTGCATTACCACCTAATTTCAGACGTCAGCGACTTCCGCGCCTGGAATATCGACATTCGGGTCAGCGCCGAACTGGCCACGCTGCTCGGACAGCCGCTTGCAACCGACTTGTATGTCGGTCAGGCCGAGTTGCAAACGCACTTTCGCCAAACCCAAGGTATCGGCCAGGATCCAGAATACTGCCAGCCAATCCGCTGGCCCGGCGATCTAATCGATCCGGACGATCCAGCAGCCGGCACGTACGAGGCCGACGTGACGCTCAATGCCGACTTTCCCAATAATCTGCAGGTGAGCGTGCTGCGCTGCGAAACACTGGATCGAACCTGCGATGGATCCGGCGGCGACGATGCGCGCATGGTCATTGTGCCAAGCGCCGAACTGCGCAACAGCGACAATCCAAATACAGCGGCGATCCCGTGGTTCAGAAAGTTTCTGGGCGTTTTTCCACCCTACGGCAATGACCAGCACCCACTGCTGATTTGGAACGTCTATCGAATAGAAAACAGCGGCGAGCGGATCAAGCAGATAGGTCGTTCCGGTGTGAAACACGCGTACATCACCGCCAACTCTGGCTGCAATGGTGGTTGCCCCAACACGCACCCACAAAACAACTTTCGAATCCTCTGGCCGAACTGCCAGGACACTTACGGGGCGGGTGATAACGACAACTCGCTCAATCTGGGTCCGCGCTCAGAGGTGGTTCCGCAGACAGCACAATGGGGTCGCTGCGGTTCGGTCTATGACGCCGATTGCAACGGCTTCGACGATTTCCCTACGATCGGCGACTTTGATTTTCGAACCGAGATTCGCGAATCCGCGATCGATACCAGCATCCATATCGGCAGCGAGTTCCATATTGATGCTTGGTATCTGGTCCGCGACGACATCAATATCTTCAACACGATGGGCTCACGCCGATTCTTTCCGGTCTACAGCAACGCTTGGTTCCTCAGCACGAGCGGGCAAGACTTCATGCAGGGCCCCATCATTGACCGCTGGGTCAGCCCGGACAGCGTCGGCTTGAGCGAGCGCAACCGCTTGCTGGAAAGCCCGGAAGGCCACTTGAAGCTGGCGGTCAAGGTTCGCGAACTCAGCGCAGGCCAATATCGCTACGAGTACGCGATGGCCAATTTCGACCTAGCCCGCGCCCGAACGCTGGGTTTTGAGCCCAATCTTGAAGTCGTTTCCAATCGTGGCGTGATTGCCATCGAGCTACCGCTGCCAGAAGACGCGTCCTTCGAGGCGTTTGAGTTCTTCGACGGCGACTACGATGACGACAACAGCTGGCAGATCGTACGTAGCGGTGATGTATTGCGCATCAAGGGTGATTTAGACAATACCCTGGACTGGGG
>QIMA01000003.1 GCA_003233535.1 Rhodanobacteraceae bacterium | reverse complement strand
GGACTGCTCTTCTCTGCCCTCTGCCCTTTTAGCCGGGACTAACTTGGGCGGTGTTGCATCCCACATCAGTTTGACTCGCACCCGGCGACACCTTCCTCGCGCTACAATACTCGGCTCGCCCCGGATTAGTTCACTGCTGATGAGCATCATTGAAGGCCATTTGTCCGCGCCTGACGGCAACGTCGTGTTGGTTGCTGCACGTTTCAACGAGCTGATCGTCAATCCGCTAGTTGACGGTGCCCGCGATGCGCTGGTTCGTCACGGCGTACCCGCCGAGCGAATCTCCGTGGTGCGTTGTCCTGGGGCCTTCGAACTGCCGCTGACCTGTCAGCAGTTGGCCGGCAGCAAGCGCTATGCCGGCCTTGTTGCCCTGGGCTGCGTGATCCGCGGCGCCACGGCGCACTTCGAGTACGTCTGCGCTGCGGCGGCACAAGGATTGCTGCGGGTGTCGATGGATACAGGCATTCCGGTGGCGTTCGGCGTGCTCACTGTAGACAATCTCGATCAGGCTTTCGAACGAGCGGGCAGCAAGGCCGGTAACAAGGGTGCTGAGGCCGCATTGGCGTTGATCGAGCAAATCGACCTGCAGCGGCAGTTGGCGGAGATCGGGTAATGGCGAAACAACAGCATCACTCCGCCTTTGCCACACGCGCTCGGGCTCGCCGACGGGCAATGCAGGCGGTGTACCAGTGGCAGATCAACGGCCAGTCCATGTCCAGTATCGTCGAGCAGTTCGAACAAGAGCAGGACATGAAGATTGTCGATCGCGAGTATTTCCAGGACTTGCTACTCGGCGTAGAAAAGCATCTCGAACAGCTCGATGCCGGGTTGACCGAACATCTGGACCGGCCGCTCGAGCAAGTCGACCCGATCGAACGCGCGTGCTTGCGCTTAGCCGCCTACGAACTCAAACACCGCCTGGATGTACCGCTGCGAGTGGTGCTAAACGAGGCGATCGATCTGGCTCGCGATTTCGGCACGCAGGGTGGGTCGGGTTACGTCAACGGCGTGCTGGATAAACTCGCGATGAGCTGGCGCGACGCCGAGTGGACCGCTGGAAAGAGCGGATCTGCCTGATGCTATGTTGGGTCGCTGCATGCTCAGGTCGTTAACGCAGCGCCGGATCGCGGTGCACGGGCGATGACTGAGTTCGAGCTGATTGATCATTTGCGCAACCGTTTGGGCCTGCGCAATCCACAGACGCAACTTGGCATTGGCGATGACGCCGCGCTGCTGCGCGTCAACCAGGGCTCGATAGCAGCTGCAGTCGATACGCTGGTTGCCGGCGTGCATTTTCCAGCGGGCACGGCCGCCGCGGATTTAGGCTGGAAATCGCTGGCAGTCAATCTCAGTGATCTAGCGGCGATGGCCGCCACTCCGCGCTGGGCGCTGTTGGCGCTCACTGTGCCCGAAGTCGATAAATCCTGGATCGATGACTTCGCCGACGGCTGGGCGGCACTGGCGTGCACAAACGGGATCGAATTGATCGGCGGCGACACGACCCGCGGGCCATTGACTATCAGTGTGACGGTCCTCGGTGAGGTCGACGGGCAGCCGCTGCTGCGCAGCGCGGCAAACGCCGGCGATGATCTCTACGTCAGTGGCAATCTCGGCGAGGCAGCGGCTGGGCTTGCGCTGCTGCAGCAGCGATTGAATGCGAGCGGATCAGCTACCGATCGAGCGCAGCTGGTGGCGCGACTGAATCGACCGCAGCCGCGCTGTGGTCTAGGCCTTGCACTGGGACTACATGCCAGCGCCGCTATCGACGTTTCCGACGGGCTGCTCTCCGATGCTGCGCACCTGCTGCGCGCCAGCGGCCTGGCGGCGACGTTGGACCTGGGTCAGCTGCAGCCCTCGCCCGCGCTGGCTGCCGTCATTGCTGATCCGAACGCTCAACAGCACTGCATGCTCAACGGTGGCGACGATTACGAGCTGCTGTTCACTGCACCGCCTGGATCCGCAGCGGACATCGCTCGAGTGGCCGCCGATACCGGCACCAAGGTTTGCCGCATCGGGCGAGTGCACCAGGGAACGCCGGGGCTGATCTATGCTGCTGGAAGCGATCAGCCGCTAGTGGCGCAAGGTTGGGATCATTTTCGATGAGTACCGGCCGGCGCTTGCGTACAGGATTAGGCCACCTCGCTGGCGGCACGCGCAAGGAGTCCCACTAATGCGCGCTCGAGGTGACGTTGCCCGTGTGATGCGTGATCGATCTGGCTGGCTGGCAACGGCGGGCGGAGTCGGACTGATTCCCTGGGCACCGGGCACATTTGGTTCGCTGTTGGCGGTTTTGTTATGGCTGCCGATGGTTGGCCTGGGCTGGCCGCTGCAGCTCGGGGTGATCGTACTAACGCTGTTTCTCAGCGGCTGGTCTGCCGGGCGCGCAGAGCAGCTATCCGGCGTGCACGACCCAGGCTGGATCGTGATCGATGAGGTGGTAGGGCAATGGATCACCTTGCTTGTACTAACCCAGTTAAGCCGTTTAGCCGGCATAGGGGTAGGTGTCGACGATCTGCAGCATCTAGCCTTTGCTTTCTTGTGCTTTCGGATATTCGATATTTGGAAACCGTGGCCGATTAGCTGGGTCGACCGGCACGTGTCTGGTGGCTGGGGTACGACCTGGGACGATGTTCTCGCCGGCTTGTTTGCTGCGCCTGTTGCACTTGCAATGGAATGGGCGTTGGACAAGGCGGCGGTGGGGATAGGCAATCTCTAAACCGTGCGCGTGGCTTGTGCGCCGCCCTGAAGCTTGAGCCGCATCACCATCGAACGC
>QIMA01000369.1 GCA_003233535.1 Rhodanobacteraceae bacterium | reverse complement strand
TGTAGTGGTTCATACACCCGACTGAGAATTGTCGCTGGGCGATCAAGGGCCTAGCGAGGGCGCGTGAAGTTTATGAAACATCCGGGCTAGGGGAGTTCGCGCAGCTATCGTAACGCGTCAGCGACGCAGTCACGACACAGCTCCGAGCTCACTATTGCCAATGCGAACACCTGATTTCGCAGCGGGTCGACCGCAAGAGCCTCGACATCACGCGATGGCTGTGATGGCATGCGGGTGAGGGCTTGGGGAGGTGAGGATGGGTCGAGGCGCCACATGGGTACTCGCAATATTGCTGATCGGATCGCTGGGAGCGACGCCGGCGTTGGCGCGCGCGCCACGAATAGCGCAGATCGCCCTGCAGGCTGAGGAAGCGGCGCTGCAAAACGCCTGCCAAATCGGACTAGCTGACGACAGTGGTGCGGCCTTAGCGAGCAATCCGTGGTGGACCGGTAGCAATGCGATGTGGGCCCTGGCAGCACTAGCGGCTCTGGTATTTCTACTGGCCGTCGTCGGCATCAACAAACGTCGACAACAACGTCGAGCCTATGTGGACGCACTGCGCCAGCGCGAGGACCGTCTCAAACTCAGTCTATGGGGCAGCGGTGATGGTTTTTGGGACTGGGACATCGCCAGCAACGAAATTCACCGCGAGGGACTGGATCGCGTCCTGGGCATGTCTGAAGCCCATGCAGTCATGGATCTAAGTGATTGGAAAGCGGGCCAAGTCCATCCCGACGATCTGCAGGCGGTCAACGACCGGATCTATCAGCACGTCAACGGCCACGTCGATTATTACGAGTCTGAACACCGTTTGCGTAGCGCCCGCGGCACCTGGGTGTGGGTCTTGGCACGCGGCAAGGTCGTTGAACGGAACGACAATGGCGCACCAACTCGGGTTGCGGGAACGGTGCGCAATATCGAAAGCGAACGACAGCAGCAGCACGATGCGCGCGTGTCCACCGAGGTCATTCGAATCATGAGTGAGGCGGTGGCAGTGCTGGACGAGCATCTGTGTTTCCGCCAAGTTAATCCAGCCTTCGAGCACGCCAACGGCTACTCCGACAAAGAACTACTAGGGCAGCCGTGGTCCATCCTCAACAGCCCTAGAACCGACGAGAAGGTCTATCTAGACCGCAGCGAGAGCCTTGTCCAGTGCGATCGCTGGCGCGGCGACTGCTGGCAACGTGGTCGCGACGGTGTCGATTTGCTGTTCGCCACCAACATCGTGCAGGCGCGTGATCGCGAGACCGAAGCGCCTTACTACGTGGTGGTTCAGAACGACATTAGCGAGCGTCACCGGACCGAACAGGAGCTGCGCTTTTTGGCCAGCTACGACCCACTCACAGGGTTGGCCAATCGCAACATGCTGATGCAAAAGGTCGCTACTGCGCTACCCGACGCACAGCGTGCCGGAACTCGCATCGCGCTGCTGTTCATGGATTTGGATCGCTTCAAGCAAATCAACGATAGCCTCGGCCACACAGTCGGCGACGAATTGCTCAAAGCCGTGGGCGATCGGATGCGCGCGAGTCTGCCCAGCAACGCCTTTCTGGCACGGCTAGGCGGCGATGAATTCACAGTCCTGCTCAGTGAGCCTTGCTCAATGGAGGATTGCGAGGAGATTGCCGGGGGTCTAACCGTCGCATTCGCCGAGCCCGTCCAGGTGCGCGGCAACGAAGTATCGGTTACTCCCAGCATCGGTATCGCGATGTTCCCAGACCACGCCGACAACCCCGCCGATTTGCTACGCTTCGCCGATGGCGCGATGTATGCGGCGAAAGCCGCGGGCCGCAACACCTTCCGTTTTTTTCAGCAAGAAATGTCCAGCGGCAGCCGGCTCAGCGTAGCGCTAGAGCAAAGTGCGAGGCAGAGCGACGGCTTGAACGACTTCAGCCTGCACTATCAGCCCATCTATTGCGCCGGCAGCATGCGCCCCATTTCCGTCGAGGCGCTGCTGCGCTGGTCCCACCCGGAGCTGGGCGTGGTCGGGCCTGACGTGTTCGTACCGCTGCTGGAAGAAAGCGGTTCCATCGTCAATGTCGGCCGCAACGTGGTCCGCGAAGCCTTGCGTCAGGTCGGCCACTGGCGCCGCACCGATTTCCCGGAGCTGCGTGTGGCGGTCAACTTGTCGACCCTGCAACTGCTGCGGCTAGAGCTGTGCGCGGATATTCGCAGCGCGTTGGAAGAAGCGCAACTGCCGGGTAACGCGTTGGAACTGGAACTGACCGAGACGTTGGTAATGAGCAACCCAGAGCAAGCAATCCGCACCCTGAGCGAATTGAAGAGTCTGGGCGTCAGCATCGCGATCGACGATTTTGGCACCGGCTATTCGTCGCTGAGCTATCTTAAGCGCCTGCCTATCGACAAGCTAAAGATCGATCGCGAGTTTATCGGCGATCTGCAGGACGACCCGGACGACGCCGTGATCGTCCAAACCATGCTGGCCATGGCCAAAGCGCTCAACATTCACGCCACCGGTGAGGGTGTGGAAACGCCAGCGCAGCTACGCTTTTTGCGCGAACATCACTGCGAGGAGGTGCAGGGTTTCTTGCTTTGCCGACCGTTGCCCGCTGATCGCTGTACCGATGCCCTGGCCGAAGCTATGCGAGTAGCGCAGTCGAATGAAGAACCACAGACCATCGGCACGCACTCGCCACGCGTCATCTAGCACCGATTCAAAGATAACTAGCCCGGATATTTCATGAACTCGCGCGATGCTCGCGCAGGACATTGATTGCCCAGTGGTTTTTCACAGTGTTTTTTCAAGAAAGGGAGC
>QIMA01000368.1 GCA_003233535.1 Rhodanobacteraceae bacterium | reverse complement strand
ATGAGCCACTACACCGCTCCTTCGAAAAAACCACTGGGCAATCAATGTCCTGCGCGATCATCGCGCGAGTTCATGAAATATCCGGGCTAGTACCGGCTTAAGCGGCTAGAGAGCGAGGACTGGTCAGCTAACGAGTGTTTGTATCTGCCCGATGAAAACGCCGTCGAACTGCGGGTTAGTCGGATTGAGGGCGAGCATGTGGTGCTGCAACTGGCGCGCGACTATCGCAGCAGCCTGCACCAGGTCTGGGGCGCGAGCGCGCGCAACCGCGAGCAGAACTTTGCGCTCAACGCGCTGATGGATCCAGAGATTGATTTCGTCACTCTGCTCGGTACCGCGGGCACCGGTAAGACCCTGCTGGCGCTTGCTGCGGGATTAGCGCAGAACCTCACCCCGAAGCAAATGAAGACGCTGCTTACGCGAGCCGGCCCGAATACCAAAATGGTTTGCTTGGGCAACGTTGAGCAGATTGATACGCCCTACCTGACGGAGACGACGTCAGGGCTGACCTACGCCGTGGATCGCTTCAAGGAGTGGCCGCACAGCGCGCACGTCACCCTGCGCCGCGGAGAGCGCTCACGTTTGGCTGATTTTGCGTCGGCGGTGTTGTGAGGGCTGAGGGCGAGATTTTCCGATTACCCGGCACGACTAGTCCGGATGTTTCATGAGCGTTCGTCGCGAGGGCGTCGAGATCATGTTGTGGTGCGGTCCGCGGACTGGAGAGCGGTGAAGGCGTAGCTGTTCATACGTCGAGCCATGCCTAGAGTGGGCGTTGGTGCATGCGTCGGCGGGCCCTAGCCCGCTGCGCAAACTAGGGTGATTTCGCGGACATGACGCGAGCCGAACAAGCGTTCGCGGCACGGGCCATTCGACTCTCAACGAGAGGTGCACAGATTCCGCGAACGTTTTGAGCATAAACCTGATGCCGCAAGCGGATCTTGTCCAGGAGCTCGAAGTCAGAAAGCGGTGCATCGTATTTCTTTGGTGCGGTCATGCAGCTTGGGCAAACAGATGGGGGTCTGCCGAGATTCGCACGCCAGAAGGTGACAGGCAAAGACCGACGAGATCCGGGCTCACAGGGAGTGGTCGCACGAAGTAATTGCAAAACCTGCCTGTCGCAGGTTTCCTCAAGAGATTGATCAATGAGTCGAAGCTGCGCGTCTTTTACTGGCTACTGGAACTGGCACTCGTTCCTAAAATAGCACCTGCCAGACCGCCTCGAACTCCATCTGCTCACCGCCATCGGCATCGCTGTTTGCCCGATAGGTGGGCATACCGAGTACGTACTCACGCGCAGCGTAGCTGGCGTTAAAGGTGAACTGCGAAGACGTTCCAACCCGACGGGTTACGCCTATGGCGTAATTCTGATTGGTGAATTCTTGCTCGAGCGCTCTTTGCAGCAATCTCGACGTCGGCTCCGGCTGCTGCTGTGTGCTGTAGCGCAACTCCACGCTCCAGTCTGTGGCTGGCTGCAGCCCGACCGTCGCGGAATAGACCGTCAGATCTTGCCAAGCAAACTCCGGACTGGTGCTGTCGCCCAACAGGTTCAGGAAGCGCCGGGGCAAGGAGCTGGCAGTAAACCCGTCCACATCGCTGTAGAACACCCGTTCCACACCCAACTGCACCCAGCTGTTATCGGAAATCTGCGTGGTAAATCCCGCACCGGCACCTGCCGGAATGTCGAAATCACCTGGATCGCCATAGACGCCGCGATAGCGCTGCAGCGGATCCATGTCCACCTGACTGCGAACCGAGGTGAAAAGGCCGAACCGATTGCTCAGCGCAAATTCCCACGTCGCACCAACTCCAAACCCGGTTGACACTTCCTCGTTCCCGGTCAGGCCCTGAACAGGACCGTCAGCAACGACTGTCCGCCCTAAACCAAGCCCGAAACTAGAGAACTGCTGCCGAGCCAAAATCGCCTCGACCGTCAGTCTGGACGACCCGAGCGACGCGGAAAAGCTCGGTGTAAGAATGGACTCGCCAATGCCTACGCCGTTGAACTGACTGCGCTGACGAGTCCAACGCGTGCTTTGCTCAGAACGCTGGGCACCGTTCTGATTCTGGCTAGCGAAGCTAACCCGTACTGTTTGACCGGCAATTTGCACCGGAAATACGACTTCCGCTCGCAGCCCTAGTCGCGACTGACGAGGAACGGAAGTTGCGGACGCGACGCGCGCCCAAGAATATGCTGGGGTTACCTGTTGCAACGCGATCTGGTGCCATTCTCCACGCAACACCGAATGCGCCGAGCCCGAGTTGGCGTAAACCGCCTGGGATGCGACGAGCAAAGAAAAGGGGAGCATCAAGGTAATCCCTGATACTCCCCGAAAGATTTTTGAAGCTGCTCTAGCCTGCATAACCCTCGAAGCCCTTGGTCGGAGACTGGAGTGTTGCTCCGAACCAACATCAGTTTAGCGCCGATATAACACTCGGTCAACAAAAATTCGCTACGAACGCAACACTGTTGCTATTTCGCCACAATATCCGGCTAAAACGTCTTCGTGGGCCGTTTTTTGTGATCAATGCTGACACCCGCCGGTCCTCTATGACGTATCTGTAACCAGTAGTCGTGTAAGTATCCGCCCTAGCCCGGAGTTTCATAAACTTTCGTCGCGAGGGCGGCGGCCGCAGCAGAAGTCCATGAAACTCCGGGCTAGAAGCAACTGGCCTGACATTGCAGCGTCTAGCCCGGATATTTCATGAACTCGCGCGATGATCGCGCAGGACATTGATTGCCCAGTGGTTTTTCACAGTGTTTTTTCAAGAAAGGGAGC
>QIMA01000389.1 GCA_003233535.1 Rhodanobacteraceae bacterium | reverse complement strand
GGATGGGTGCCGACGAACTGCTGGCCACGGCGATTAGACGACCCGGGCGGCGTCGCAGTGTTTGGGCACGAGCTAAGCGCCGCATTTGGCGGCACGTCCTCCAACCGCTGCAGCGCCCGGTCGCCGCCGAGCCAGGCAACAGCGACTTGTTGACCCTCCTCAATGACCTGGCTCCTGCTTGGATACACCCGGATTGGCATGCTCAACTCCCGCTAACGGATTTGGACACCGAGGGCGCAGATTCACGTAGCGGAGACTGGACCGATTTATTGCTGCCCAATTCAGGATTTCGCACCGATGTTGAGGCGTGCGACGATCTTGGGTTGTTTCGAGCAGAGATGTCGCTGCCGTTTCTGGACCACCGGGTGGTCAGAGCGCTGCTCGATCCCGCAGTCGCGCAGATGGATCTCGATCGGTGGCCGCAGCAGATGCCAAAGCAATGCCTCAGGCGGATTCTGCAAGCCCACGTAAATAGTGCGGTCAGCCGTCGGCGAAAGACTGCTGCCGGCCAGCCAGTTTTCCAGCGTTTCGCTGGAGCAGAGGTCGACGAGCTGCCGAAATTGGTGTCTCGCGTGACTCAATTGCAGCAATTTGTACGCATGAAGAATTTGCCGCAAAGACGCGTTGACAGTCCCTGGGCCACTCTATATCCTTTACTCGTGTGCGCCAGTTTGGGCGCATGGTTTGTTCACCAATCAGGGGTTGAAGAACAATGGCTAATCGCGACCAAGAATTGAAAGAGAGCACCTACGAGGCACCTCGCGTGATCGAGATTGGCCAAATCGGCGCCACCCTGCAGGGTGCGCGGATGAGCACCAATCTGGACGGTGGCTTCGCCATGACCGCCATGGGCGGTACCGTGGGTCTGACCACCGCGTTCTGAGTTTCAGATCAGGTTGGTAGAAACGGCCCGGTATCCGGGCCGTTTTGCGTTGTAGAGCTTGCCGATTTTGAGTCTGGCGCTGCGCAATGCTGGGCGGGCGGTGAGTGACTACTTCGACCGCGCGGAGACTATCTCAAGTTGCGCCCCAAACTCTGCGGCAAATCGTTGCTCGTCGCATAGCCTAGAGCTCGCCAACTGTGCACGGCGCTGTGATCGCGTTTGTTGCTGCTTGATCAGAGCGCCGACGATTTGCCGGTACGATTGGTGGTCGTTAGCGATGCAGTGTTGCAGTCCAGCAGCGCTTAGTGCCGAAGCCGTTAGCCGACTCGCAACGCTGTTGCCACGCAGGGTGACCACCGGGACGCCCATCCAGAGGGCCTCGCAGGCAAGGGTATGTCCATTCCAGGGAAAGCAGTCCAGAAAGACGTCAAACTGCCTGTAAATGGACCAATAGTCAGGGCCGATGTCTTGCCGATAGAGTAGTCGTTCAGGAGCCGTCCCGTGATTTCGGAAGCGTTGGCTTAGCGCGGCCTGTCGCGGAGCATCGAGTTGGTCGCGAACCAAGAGCAGTTTTGCCGCTGGCTGATCATTCAGGATCGTCGCCCACAGCTCCACAACGCGATCGCTCAGCTTTTCCAGGCGATGCGGAGAGCCCAGTATCAGCGCCTCGCAGTCTCGCTCGATCAACTCCGCGCGATCTGCCGGTGGTCTAAAACAAGCGAAAGAGCCCGGTAGGCGGAGGATTTCTTCGCTGCCGTGCATACGCTCGCCGAGCGGGGCCAGCACCGAATCCAGGATTCGATAGTCGAACGCGGAAAGTCCGCTGGTATTCGGGTACCCCAGCCACTGGATTTGGATCGGCGCGGGTCGCCGGGCCAATACGCGCATGCGCTGACCGGCCGTATGACCGGACAGATCAATCAGCATGTCCAGGTGATCCGCGCGCAGCCTCTGCTCGAGCGCGTCGTCAGTGTCTGTAGCGGCGTGGTGGTGCCGAGTGAACTGGTCGCGGATTTGCCGTCCTAGCTGATCGTCCTCAGCGCTGGTGCTATAGCCATAGAGTTCAAACCGATCTCGGTCCAGATGATCGAGCAGCGGCTGCGCGAACCTGCCGACGGGATGGTCGCGAAAGTCCCCGGAAATGAAACCGACTCGGATCTTGCTGCGCTTGCTGATGGCTGCTGATTCTATCGACCGCGCATTGGCTGGCGCGAACCCATAGCATGCCGTGGCTCTGTGGCAGTGTTCATCGGCTGTCGCGTCGGGGTCCGCCGGGTCGAGTAGATTGAGTAAGTAGAGCAATGCCGAGAGTGCGCGCTCGTGAGTAGGACATCGATCGAGCAGCTCGCGCAGCTCGCGCACTGCCTTGTCTAGTTGAAAACGTTCGATCAGTATCAGCGCTTGGACGTACCGAACATGTAGATCCTCAGGCGCTATCGATCGTGTCTGATCGATCCACTTGCTCGCCTGCTCACGAGCGCCCAACTCGCAGTAGATCTCCGCTATAGCGGTCAATATAGGCACGCTGTCAGCGCCGATGGCGTGTGCGCGGCGCAAGCTAGCAAGTGCCTGAACCTTGGCTCCGCTTAGCCGCTGCGCGCTTGCCAATCGCGTCCAATATGCGCTATTGGCTTCGTTCTTCGGTCTCAGCTGGGCGAGCATAGTCGCCGCCTGGGCCCAATCGCCGGCTAGTTCCGCAGCCTGAATTCTTGCCGCTAAATCGGCGACGTTGCGCGGTTCGGAATCCAATTCGATAACCTGTGGTAATGGAACGGGAGAATGCCAATGCTAGCCCGGAATTGGGTTAACGTACCTAGCCCGGATATTTCATAAACTTCACGCGCCCTCGCTAGGCCCTTGATCGCCCAGCGACTTTTTCTCAGTCGGGTGTATGAACCA
>QIMA01000004.1 GCA_003233535.1 Rhodanobacteraceae bacterium | reverse complement strand
AGTCCGCCACCGCTTCATTGGTGAACCCAGGCAGCGGTTCGGCGATCATGTGAATCGGGTGATCGTTATCGGTCCCGATCTCGACTGCGATCAGCATGGCCTGTTTGTTCTCAGAGCCTCGTCCGGGTTTACCACCGGACAGCTCACCACCCAGATAGGCGTCATCAACCTGCACCAAGCCCTTGAGTTTCCTCAACTCTTCCCGCTCTGTCATGGCCTGCATGATCTTCTGCTTGAGGCGCCAAGCCGTTCGATAGCACACGCCCAGGTGGCGCTTGAGTTCGAGTGCGGCGAGATTGAACCCCTGCGGTGGCGCTCAGCGACGGCCTCACCCAACTCCTGGATGGTCTGCATTTGACGTATATAGCAAGTAACTGACTGGGCTTCCTGGTATTTGACAAATATGTCTAATCGTCAAGCGGGTGGCTCGCTATGAGCTCCGCAACTCAAACAAAGCCCGCAGTTCCTGCGGCGGCAGTTGCCCGACCCAGGTCTCGCCGGTGCCGACGGTCATTTCGGCCAGTTCGCGCTTGGAGCGGATCATCTCGTTGATGCGTTCTTCGAAGGTGCCGCGGGTAATCAGGCGGTGCACTTGGACATTGCGCTGCTGGCCGATGCGGTAGGCGCGGTCGGTGGCCTGGGCTTCTACCGCCGGGTTCCACCACAGGTCGAAGTGCACCACGTGATTGGCGGCGGTGAGGTTGAGGCCGGTGCCGCCGGCTTTCAGCGACAGCAGAAACACGCGCTCGCTGCGTTCGTTCTGGAAGCGTTCGACCATCTGATCGCGTTTGCCGCGCGCCAAGCCGCCGTGCAGGAACAGCGGATCGCGGCCGTCGCGCTCGCGCAGCATGTGCGCCAGTAACTCGCCCATTGCGCGGAACTGAGTGAAGATCAGCACTTTCTCCTGCGCGGCGTGAATCTCGTCGAGCAGATCGAGCAGGCGTTCGGCCTTGCCGGACTCGCCCACGTCGGCGGCGCCCTGTTTGAGATACTGCGCCGGATGATTGCACACCTGCTTGAGTGCCAAGATCATCTGCAGCACCAGACCCTGGCGCTGGAAGGTATTGGATTGCCCGGCGATGCTGGCCAGGCCTTCGCGCACCACCGATTCGTACAACGCCGCCTGAGACTTCGTCAGCGTGCAGTACTGATCCTGCGTGAGCTTGTCCGGCAGATCGTTGATGATCGATTTGTCCGACTTCAGCCGGCGCAGTATGAACGGCGCCATCACTTTGCGCAGACGCTCGGCCGCGGCGGCGTCGCGGTGCGTCTGGATCGGCGTGGCGTACTCGCGCGCAAAGTGGCTAGCTCGGCCGAGATATCCGCGCTGGGCAAAATCCATGATCGACCAGTACTCGCTCAAACGGTTTTCGACCGGCGTGCCGCTCATCGCCACATGACTGCCAGCGGCGATCGCCTTGATAGCCTTCGCCTGCGCCGCCGCCGCATTCTTGATGTTCTGCGCTTCATCGATGACCACGATCCGCCAGGCCAGCTTCTTGAGCTGCGCCGCCTCGCTGCGCACCACGCCGTAGGTGGTCAGCAGCACATCCGGACGGTCCTTCGTCAGTTCGCGTTTGGCGCCGTGGAACACCGCGACACTCAGCTCGGGTGCAAACCGCACGGCCTCCTTCTGCCAGTTGGTCAACAGGCTGGTCGGCACAACCACCAGCGCACCACCGGCGGCGAACGCGCCATCCTGCTTGAGCCGCAGCAGCAGCGCGATCACCTGCAGCGTCTTGCCCAGACCCATGTCATCGGCGATCACGCTGCCCAGGCCCATGCGCGTGTTGCGCCACAACCAGGCATAGCCGCGCTGCTGGTACGGCCGCAAGGTGGCCTGGAGGCCATCCGGTAGCGCCACCGCGTCTTCGCGCTTGAGCTCGTCGAGAATCTCGCGTGCTGCCGCGTCGAGACGGACCGGGGCGCCGTCGTACTCACCGGCTAGCGCGGCGCGCAGCAACTCGGATCCAGCCACCGCCGGCGGTCGCGCCAACCGCTCGCGCAGCTTTTCGACTTCCGCCGGGTCCAGATATACGAACTCCCCGCGAAAGCGCACGATGCCGCCGGCCTGGCCCAGCAGTCGCTCGAACTCATCGGCGGTCAGTTGCTCCTCACCCAGGCAGATGCGCCAGTCGAAGGCGAACAGATCCTCACTCTTGAGAAAACTCGGATCGCTGGAGTTGGCCGCTTTGACCTGCATCGACAAACGCGGCCGCAGCAGCCGCTGCAGCGCTTTCGGCAACAGCGCGCGGATGCCCATCAGCCGCAGCGCCGGCAGCGCATCAAACAGCAGAGCCGGAAGTTCGGCGGTCGCTACCGTCAGGGGTTTCCGCGCCCCAGCGCGCACGTAGCCGGCCAGCGGCGGGTGGAACTCGGCCAGCATCGCCACCGTCTGCAGCACTGCATAACGGCGAGTTGCCCAGGGCGGCGCCGCTATCACCTCAGCCAGCGCGGTTGGCGCCTGCAGCGGCGCCGCCTCATCGGCCACCGCCAGCGACAGCGCGAAGTCCTCGCCCTGCGCATCCTCTTCGAGCTGCAGCACCGGCGTGTGCGCCTGCCGCGCCAGATGCAGGCGCGCCAGCCATGCCTGGATGCTCCCCGCAATGGCGCCCTCGCCGGGACCGTCAAAAGCCGCTCGCTCGCCGCCGAAGAACAGCGCCAGCACTTTGTCGCCCGCCGGTTTCTCCGCCGCCGCTGCACCGGCCGATACCAAAAAATGACCGAGCAGTTCGGACAGCAGCGCACGCGCCTGCACGGCGGCAAGCAACGGCTCTCGTTTGC
>QIMA01000585.1 GCA_003233535.1 Rhodanobacteraceae bacterium | reverse complement strand
GATGAGCGATCTGCTGCGACTAGCCAGCAAGCGAATGACTGTCGATCCCACGCAAACGGACACCGATTGGGCACAGCCGGACTAACTGAGCAGCTATCGCCACTGCGCTTCTGCTTTAATGACGCTCTTACTCAGCTATGGACTGACCGCATGTCGCAGTGGAAACGCACCCTGAGCACCGAACAACTGCAGCAAGCAGGGCGCAACACCCTGGTGGAACACCTGGGCATAGAACTGGAGTCGATTGGCGAGACCACACTTACCGGAACCATGCCGGTTGATCAGCGCACCGTGCAGCCCTACGGTTTGCTCCACGGCGGTGCTTCGGTGGCGCTGGCCGAGTCGTTGGGCAGTCTGGCCGGGCACTTAGCTACCAGTGAGGGCGAGATGGTGGTCGGGTTGGAGATCAACGCCAATCACCTGAAATCCGTACGCGCCGGCAAGGTTCGTGGCGTCGCCAGCCCGCTGCACTTGGGCCGCCGCACGCAGGTCTGGGAAATCCGCATCAGCGATGAGGGCGGCACCTTGGTGTGCATCTCGCGGATTACGCTGGCCGTGGTGCACGGCGTTTAATGAGTGGGCATCGGGTCCATTTAATCGGCAGCGATGCCTGGGTAGACGTGGCGGTCGGCGAAACCGTGCTCCACGCGGCTCGCCGCCAAGACCGTGCGTTGCCCTACAGCTGTCTGTCCGGTCGCTGCGGCAGCTGCCGCGGGCATCTTATTGCGGGTGTAGTGAGCTATCCCTACAACCCGCCGGACGCGCTCAGTCCGGATGAGCTGGAGGCCGGCGAAGTGTTGCTTTGTCAGGCAGTTCCGCAGGGTGATCTGGAGGTCGCCATCCGCGAGGTCGACGCAGTTCGCGGCATCCCCTTACGCCAGCTTGATTTGATCGTGACGCAGATGACCCAGCTGGCCGATGACGTCATCGGCCTGTATCTGCGGCCAGCCGACGGCCAGCCCTTGGCCTACCTAGCGGGACAGTACCTGGACGTGCTGCTGACCAGCGGGCGGCGCCGTGCCTTCTCGATTGCCAATGCCCCACGGGTAGACGGGATCATCGAGCTGCACGTGCGTCGAGTCGCCGGCGGCGGCTTCACTGAACAAGTTTTTTCCGCCCTTGGCGTCGGCGACTGCCTGCGCGTGGAAGCCCCGCTGGGCACCTTCGTCCCGCGCGCTGGAAGCGATCGACCAATGCTGTTAGTCGCCGGAGGCACCGGCTTTGCGCCGATTAAGGCGATTATCGAGCACTTACAAAAGCAACCGCCATCGCGCAAGGTGCGGCTGTATTGGGGCGCGCGCCTAGCCACCGATCTCTACCTTGAGCACACAGTGGCGGAATGGACGCGTGACCACGAATGGTTTAGCTATCAGGCGGTGCTCAGCGACGCCGCGAGCGACGATCCCGCGCATCGCAGCGGCCTGGTTCACGAAGCGGTGCTGGCCGATCACCCAGATCTGGCCAGCTTCGACCTGTACATGTCCGGGCCACCAGCGCTGATCGACGCCGGCCGACACGCTTTTGTCGATGCTGGCCTGCCCACCGACCGGCTGTACTACGACTCCTTCGACTTCGCCCCGGATGTGTTGGCGGCGATGATTCGGGCGCGGGGGCGACAGGGACAACGGGTCGACTAGCGCGCCAGTGGGTCGACGGGCACGCGCAGGCCATACGCACTGCGCTAGCTGTAGGAGAACCTATTCGAGCCCGTTTTCGAAGATCGGGCCGGTCGCGTCTAGCGGCGTGATGCAGCTGGGGAGGTTGCTGGCGATCTGCCCGCTTAGCCCGGATGAACTCGCGCGATGATCGCGCAGGACATTGATTGCCCAGTGGTTTTTCTAAAGAAGCGGTGTAGTGGTTCATACACCCGACTGAGGAAAAGCCGCTGGGCGATCAAGGGTCTAGCGAGGGCGCGTGAAGTTTATGAAACTCCGGGTTAGATTAGTCACATGTCCAGGGTGGAACTGCTGCATCGCAGGTCCGCAGTTGGGCCCACCTATGCTCACTGGAAAGTGGCAGTAACTCATCAGTGTGCCCGTTCCTCCGCCTGGGGGACCCGTGGCGTCGGCCCGTGGACCCGAACAGAAGCGCTGTGGCAGGATCGCAGGTCTTGTCCACGGCCGATTCCAGTCATCTTGCCCACCATGCAAAAGCTGCTGCTGTTCGGCACCGAACTTTACGCGCTGCCGATCCTGCGACCGTTGGCGGCCGCGGCACGTGCTCGTGGGCTGCAGGTTCGTTGGTACTTGCACGACGTCGATCACGCGCAGTTGAATGATACCGAGGTGCTCCTAAGCACCGGCGCCGTGCGCGCCTACGCACCAGACGTGGTCTATGCGGCTAGCAACTGGGTGCCGGATTTCTTTCCGGGTCTAAAAGTGCAGCTTTTCCACGGCTTCAGCGTGGATAAGCGCAGCCAGCAGAAAGGTCATTACCGGATACGCGGACTATTTGATCTGTACTGCACGCAGGGCCCAGAAACCACGGTGGGCTTTCGCCAATTGGCTATGCAACATCGTCATTTCAGCGTTGCCGAAACCGGCTGGCCCAAACTCGACCCGTTGTTTCGTCCTACCCAGCCGTCGACCTTGGATCTGATTGGTGCAGCCGGTCGACCGATCGTGTTGTTTGGATCAACGTTCACTGATGGCTTGTCAGCCGCGCCCCTGCTGCTGCGCACGCTGCGTGAACTAATCGCTCAGGGCGATCACTACTGGTTGCTCACCCTGCACCCAAGGTGCTCCCCTGAGCTGTTTGCGCGCTACCGTTCACTGTGCGGCGACAGCGCCCAGTTCGTCGAGTCGGATCGACTCATCGAGTTGATGCGTGCCGCCGATGTGTTGCTGGCGGATACCACCTCGCTGGTCTCCGAGTTCGTAGTCCAGCACAAACCGGCTGTAACCTTCCGCAACGCGGCACCTAAGCGGCACATGCTCAACGTGAGTAACGAAGACGAGGTTGGTCACGCGCTAGAAACCGCGCTGAGTGAGCGCGAAGGCGAACGCATGCAGGCCCTGCATCACTACGCCGATCAGATTCATCCCTATCGCGATGGTCGCTGCAGCGAACGGGTACTCGACGCCACCGCCGCCGCCCTGGCCAATCCGCCCACCGAGTGCAAACCGCTAAACCTATGGCGCAAGCTGCAAATTCGCCAGCGCATGGGATGGTAAAGCGAGTTCCAGTAGCCAGTGCCAGTGGCCAGTAGGTCAACTGCGCTGGGAAGTGAGTGGCACCCATTGGCTGTTGCTGCCGACGACTGGCACGCGCCACTAAGGGTTCTGGCTAGGGCAACAAGAACTTAAACTCGAAGGCCAGCGCCTCCTGGCCCGGGTCAGCCACTTCGAATAGCAGCGGCGTATTGGAGTCGACCGGGAAACCGCTGCTGATGACGCTGGGGTCAGCTAGGTATTCCTCGGGGCGGAAACGCCGCATGGCGATAACCCGGTCGTTGAGATCGGCTAGTCGCACCTCAACCAGCGGGAACGGTGCCGGCAGCTTGCCGCCGTTGTGCATCGTGGCGCTGATTTGCAGCGCGCCGGCCAGGTTTTCATGCGGACGCACTTCCCGCTTGAGCAAGTTCAACCCGCGCAGATCGCGCGGTAGCGGCACTTGGCAGCCTATGCGCGCGCAGCCGTCTACTAACCATGGCCGCACCTTGTCATTGGCCAACAGCGCTTCGTGCTCGACGTAGAGCAACTGCCCAGCAAGCAGCATAGTCAGCAAGATGCAGGCCCAGCCCCACGCCGCTGAGGGCCGTTCATTGCTCGGTGCCGGCGCGGTCCTAACGATCGCTTCCGGCGGCGGCACTACCCACTCACGCGCTGCGCCCGGTGCTACTGACGGTCGCGCAGCCGCGGCCGACGATGTACCTTTGGCCGGCACCCGGAACGGGCGTGGCTCGCGCGGCCGACGCTCAACTTTCGGCTCAGTCTCGTCGTGCAGTGGCCTCGCGCTGAACTGTGCGCGATCTGCCTGCTCAGTCGATAACTCGCTCAGATCGGTCTCGGCCAGCCATTCGCCGGGTAGCTTAGGCTCGGTTCGGCCATTCCGATTGATTGCCTGCGGCTTGTCCCCGGCCTCAGGATGCATCGCCGCTACGCTCAGCACCGGTGGCATCTCCGCCGCGTGACGGCTGGGCAGGGTTTGAAACCCGGTTTCCGGAAGTTGCTCGGTTAGCGTGGCCAACGCATCAAACACGCCACCGCAATGCCCACAGCGCAGCCGGCCGCGACCTTCGGCAACCGGGTGCGGTCCGACGCGATAAACGGTCAGGCATTCGGGACATTGCGTATACATCGGCCTAGTGTAGCCGGGTGCGAGGCAAACTGATGTGGGTTGCAAGGCCGCACACGTTGGTTCCGGCTAAAAGGGCTGAGGGCTGAGGAGAGCAGTCCGGCGAATTGCCTTCGGGGGCCTGCGCTCGTTTGACTCGCACCCCGCGTAGCGATACAGCGAAGCGCCCGAATCGTGCAGACTAGTGTGGTGTCCCGCGCAAGAGCGTTTGTTGATGACCGAAACCTACCCTCGCGACCTAATCGGCTACGGCCAGAACCCTCCGGCGGCTGACTGGCCGGGAAACG
>QIMA01000583.1 GCA_003233535.1 Rhodanobacteraceae bacterium | reverse complement strand
GAGTTGCCCCAGCGCAAATCCACCGCCAGCGCGTGGTAACCCAGCTCCTGCAGGCGCCAGGCGAGCTTACGGAATTCGCCGCGACTGGAACCCGACTGGTGATAGAGAAGCACCACGGGTGCGGCGGGATAAGCGCCGGGATAGTAGTCAGCGGTGATTTCCAGCCCGTCTTGCGAGGGAAAAGATACGGTCTTGAACCCGGAATTCTCGGCGGAATAGGAAGCGGCGATCAAATGATTGAGTAGAGCCGCATTGACCGCATCGCTCGCTTGCTCGGTCAACCAGTGTCCGGCTCGGGGAAGACGCACAAACGCATAGTCGGCACCGACGTATGCCTTGGTCGCTTCGGCCGCAGCTTCCGTGAACAACGAATCCTGCGCGCCCCATAAGTACAGCGTGGGCACGTTGATTTGCACCGGTGGACGATCACTGACCGGCCCGAAAGGTTGTCGATCGCCCCCGCCACTGCCAAAGGCCGCACGATACCAATTCAACGCCGCGCGCAGCGCGGCTGGATTGCTGAAGCGCTCTACATAGCGCTGGCGCACATCCTTTGGGTGACTAGCGTAGATCTGGCGCAGCTGTGCGGCGTCATTGGCCAGCAATTCGCGCTCGGCATTCGCTTCAGCGTAACGATCGAAGTGCTCAGGTCGACCTGCGGGAGTGCCGTTTGGATCGGTCCAGATCGGCGCCAGAGTCTCGTAATGCGGCGTCGACAGTACGGTCAGACTGCGGATCCGATGTGCGCCAACGCTGGCTGCGACCCAGGCCACTGCGCCACCCCAGTTGTGACCTACTAGACCGAAACGCTGGTGGCCCAAAGCCGTTGCAATCGCGAAGACATCGCTGACCAACAGTTCCATACGATAGTCAGCAGCCGCTCGCGGTCGTGCTCCCGGAGAATAGCCACGCTGGTCAGGCGCTACCGCGCGGTAGCCCATCGCGCCGAGATGCCGAAGTTGCTTGCGCCAGCTGTAGCTGGTTTCGGGAAAACCGTGCAGCAGGATGACCAACGGACCCTGTTCCGGTCCCGCGGCCAAGGCACTGAAACGCATGCCGTTAGCCTCAACGGTAATCGATTCGAGCTCAGCGGCCTCAACGCCGCTGACCGCCCAGGCCATCGCCAGCCAAAGCAACACCGCAGGCCAATTAGGGTTTTGTTTCACCACACACCCACGCTTTTCGCAATACACCCGACACAATACCAAGGTCGGGCTCTGCGAGCTTAAAGTGGGCGACCGGTCACGCTCAATTCGCAAAAACTGAAGCCGCCCTTCTGATAAAGGTCAGAATTCAGTGACCACCGACAGGCGCGCTGATGCTGCGTAACTGCAGGGTCGCTGGACCCCGGCCTGCGCCGGTGGTCCGGTGATCGAAGCACGATGCGCATCGCGCTTCAGTACTCAACGTCGGCAGTGTCAGAATGCGCACCTCCACGCCCACTGAGGATGACCATGACCCAACCGCCACACGGCATCCACACCATCGATACCGGCTTCCTACGACCACAGTTTGATGCCGCCTATCTAGTCGTCGAACAGGGCCGAGCGGCCTATGTGGATTCTGGGCTGAATAGCTCGGTAGGCCGGCTGCTGGGCGCACTGGCCGACGCCGGCTGCAAACCGGAGCAGGTGGACTGGCTGATACTCACCCACGTCCATCTGGACCATGCTGGCGGCGCCGGCCTGCTGCTGACGCATTTGCCCAACGCCAAGCTGGTGATTCACCCGCGCGGGGCACGGCACATGATCGATCCGACGGCGCTGATTGCTGGAGCCACCGCGGTTTACGGAGCCGAACAGGTGCAGCGCACCTACGGCGAACTGGTGCCGGTGCCGGCCGAGCGCGTGGTAATTGCCGAAGATGGCTACCAGGTGGATCTGGCCGGCCGCAAGCTGCTCTGCTTGGATGCGCCTGGCCATGCGCGGCACCACATCGTGATCTACGACGCGGTCAGCCGCAGTTTCTTCACCGGCGACACCTTCGGCTTGTCCTATCGCGAACTAGACGGTCCCAACGGGCCATTTATTATGCCTACCACCACGCCCGTGCAGTTCGAGCCCGAACCGCTGAAGAACTCGATCCGGCGCATGTTGAGCTACCAGCCACAGGGCATGTATCTCACGCACTACGGTCGGATGGAGCAGCCGGAAACGTTGGCAACGGCATTGTTCGAGCAAATCGATGCGATGGCGGCCATTGCGCAGGAGCTAGCAACCGCGCACAAGCGCCACCCGCAGATCTGCCAGGCGCTACGGCAGCTCTATGTGCAGCGTGCCCGAGCCATGGACTGCCCTTGCACTGATGAGAAAATTGAGGACGTGCTGGCGATGGATATCGAGCTCAATGCCCAAGGCTTGGGCGTGTGGGTGGACCGACAACTGCGGGCGATCTCAGACGGAACTGGGTAGACCAAAGGCGGCGGGATCTTCTCGCATTGCACGCGCAACAGCCGCAAATTCTTCGCGATCTTCGCAATATCGATCGATAATTCGCCTGCGCCTTTCCGCAGACTCAACACAAGTCCCGTTTCGCCCGATTACAACCGTACAATCAGACAGGTCAATCCGCTCTTCCCGAAACCCGCGGATGTTTTCCAGAGAGATAGTCGACAGGTAAACGGGACATGAGGATTTCATAGCGGCCCACAGTTTCTACTGTCTCGCATTGTGCCATGACTGTCGCAAGACCGCGCCGACGCCTGATAGTGAGCCGAACACCCGCTACGCCTTCTTGGCCGTACGTGTTGCGCACGCTGTCCATCGTGTTCGGCTACCCTATGCGCCTCACCGATG
>QIMA01000210.1 GCA_003233535.1 Rhodanobacteraceae bacterium | reverse complement strand
CAGTCGGGTGTATGAACCACTACACCGCTCCTGCGGAAAAACCACTGGCCTACCAATGTCCTGCGCGAGCATCGCGCGAGTTCATGAAACAGCCGGGCTAGCGCCCGAGCGCGCATCTGGCTAGCCTTCTTCGCCCTACCCTAACCATCCGAGTCCTTCCGTATGCAGCATCGCGATGCCCTCATCGGGCTACTCACCGAGTGCGTAGAGCGTGCCGAGCACGAGCCGCTGTCGCTGGGAGCGGTTCTGGATCGGTTGGAGCAATCCAGCTTCGGACTGGTCGCGCTGATCTTGTGCCTGCCGTTCATGCAACCGTTCACCTTGGGGCCGCTGTCTAGTCTGGGAGGCCTTGTTTTAGCCTCGCTTGGCTGGCAAATGATGCGGGGTCAGGAAAAGCCCTGGCTGCCGCAACGCATCTATCAAATTCAGCCTGGACTAAAAACCTGGAAGACCTTGCTCGGCGTTAGCAAATGGCTGGTCAAGCTGCTCTCGAAGATCACCCGCGTGAGGCTTACCCACTGGACCGACGGACGCCGTGGCATGCGCATAAGCGGCGCCTTGATTGCCTTGGGCGGCGTACTCCTTGCCATACCCATGCCGTTTGCCCCGTTCAACAACACGCTGCCGGCGCTGGCCATGTTATTCGGCGCAATCGCCATCCTCGAGCGAGACGGGCTGATGATTTTGGTGAGCATTTTCTGGCAAATCGCCACAGTTATCTATTTCACCCTGATTTTCACCCTGTTCTTCATGTTTGGTAGTGGAGCGGTGGACTGGATTCAGACCAACTTGCCGCAGTGGGGCTAAAGAAAGTGGCGGCACTGGGTCTGCTCTGAGCAAATCTTGCGCACCTAACCAAGTCTTCGATTTTGCGGCAGTCTGCCGGCCAGCGCAGACGAAACTGCGCGTGCAGCACCGTCGTGAACGCCGTCTATGGTTAACTGGCGGCTCCGGAAATCAACCTCCCGCAACGCCATAGCAGGTAGTTAACGAAAACCCAAAAGCGCTTGAACGCTGGATTCGAGGTCTGCCCATGGTGATAGCGGTAGTAGATCTGTTGCGCGATCCCAGCCAGTCGAAAAACGCCGTATACCTGATAGAAACGCCAGTCTTTGACGTCCAAGTTGCGCTTGTCGCAGTAATACTCCATCACCTCTTGCCGACTGAACATGCCCGGCAAATGGGTAGGCTGACGGCGCGTCGATTGAGCCATGAAGTCATCGTTTGCCTGTATCCAGTAGGCCACCGAATTGCCCATGTCCATCAGCGGGTCACCGAGCGTAGCCAACTCCCAGTCCAGCACGCCGATGATCCGCGTAGGGTCATTCGGATCGAGCACCAGGTTGTCGAAACGAAAGTCGTTGTGGGTCAGGCTGATGGTCTCATTGCTCGGCATATTGCGCTCCAACCAGGCAATGATCTTTTCCCCGCGCATCACGTTCCAGGTTCGCGCCTGGCGATAGCGTTTGCTCCAGCCGCTGATTTGGCGTTCGGTATAACCCTCGCCTTTGGCCAACCCCGAAAGGCCGGCTTTTTCCACGTCGACTTCATGCAGGGCGATGAGCACGTCCAGGGCATTGCGACACAATTCGCCAACTTGCGCCGTCGACAGAGCTAGATCACGTGGCATGTTCTTGCGCGGAATGATCCCAGGCATGCGCTGCATGAGGTAGAACTCAGCGCCAATCAGGCTCTCGTCGTCTGTCCAAACGTACATCTTTGGCACATAGGGAAAGGCCGGCGCCAGAGCCTGTTGCAGGCGGTATTCACGACCCATGTCATGCGCGCCCTTAGCCTTCCTGCCGGCAGGACCACGGCGAAGAATGAGGTCGTGGCTGGGATACTTCAGCCGATAGGTCCAGTTGGATGCGCCACCGGCATACTGAGTGACCTCCGGGCTGCCCTGCAGTCCGTCAATCTGCTCGTGCAACCACGGATTCAGTCGGCTCAGATCCAGTTCTTCGCCTTGGCGTACCTGACCACCGCGATCGATTACTGATTCATTCATGCGTTCACTCTGAAGTGTTGAACGGAGCAGCAGGCGCAAGTCTAGTCGCCAGCCAATCGCCAGCGCTGTCCAGCGTAGATGATGCCTGAAGGCGATCGGCGAATGGTCTAATCGCCGCTACTCCGACACTGACTTCTTGCCATACCCCTGTCAGAACGAATACCAGCGCGCTGAGAATCCGCCGCTCAGGCAGCGTAAGCTCTATCCATTGCAGCTAGTCAACCAGGGAGAGAACGATGAACACGCAGGAAGTCGCCAACGCTTTTAGCGCCTTATTGAAAGAAAACAAACATCTAGAAGCCGCCGCCCAGTTCAATGCCAACGACATCGTTAGTCTTGAGCCCATGGAAGGCCCAATGGCCGAGGCACGCGGCGCGCAGGCCGTGAAAGCCAAAGCGGACTGGTGGTTTGGCGCGCACGAAGTTCACAGCAGTGAAGCCTTTGGACCCTACGTCAATGGCGATCAGTTTTCGCTTCGATTCAATATGGATGTAACCACCAAAGAAAGCGGCGAGCGCATGCAAATGGAAGAAGTGGGGCTGTACACCGTACGCGACGGCAAAATCACCGAAGAGCGCTTCTTCTACTAGCCGTCGCAACAAGCAGGCTGCGCTTTGCGAAGTGCCCTTGGTGCGCCGCAGAACGCAGTCTGCTCAGCTCAGTTCGGCTGCGCGCAGCTAACGGTGCTTGCCGAATAACACCTAGCCCGGATGTTTCATAAACTTCACGCGCCCTCACTAGGCCCTTGATCGCCCAGCGATTTTTCCTCAGTCGGGTGTATGAACCACTACA
>QIMA01000082.1 GCA_003233535.1 Rhodanobacteraceae bacterium | reverse complement strand
TTTGGGGCGATCCGGCGTAAGGCTTGCGGCAGGTTGACGGGTATCCAGTCGCCCGACAGCAAAATCAGCCGCAGTTGTGGAAAGGGCGTATCGCTGAACTCACTCAGCATGGCCGCCAGAGCCGGCACGCTGTTCCAAACGGTCACCCCTTCGGCGCGTAGGCGTTCCGCCCAGTGCTGAGGGTCGCGTTCATGGCCAAGCTCGGGCAGGACCAATCTTGCGCCTGCGGCGAGGCTGCCAAATATGTCGAATACCGAAAGGTCGAAGCCTAGATCTGAGAGTCCGAACAGCACATCGTTTGATCCAACGTCGAAACGTCGGATGACATCGGCGATCGTATTGAATGCTGCGCCGTGCTCAATCATCACGCCTTTGGGCGCGCCGCTAGAGCCGGACGTGAAAATCACATAGGCCAAGTCATCGACGTTGCTGCCTGCTGCAGTAACGGGTTCGCCGCTCACGCTCAGTGACTCCTCTACCGCGATGACACGGCAGGCATCTGGCCAACTCTCGGTCAACTGCAGGCGCTCGCACAACACGAGGTGAATGCCGTTGCTACGCAGTAATTGATCACGGCGCAGTAACGGCGCGCTGCGGGCAATGGGAACATAGGCGGCGCCGGCTAGCAGCGTGCCGAGCACTGCGGCTACTTGAAGCGGGCCTTTCGCCAGGCAAATTCCAACCAACTGCTGGGGCTGCGCGCCTGCCTCGACTAGCAATGCGGCAATCGCGCTGGCTCGTCGGCGAAGTTCCGCATAGGTCCAGCGCTGTCCGTTACCGATCAGCGCTAGGCGTTCACTGGATGGATCCATCAACGCCCGTTCCAGACGTTGGCGTGGCAAGTTTAGCGTCGTCGAGTTCGCGGCGCGGCGCTCGGCGAGGTCCTGGGTTGAAAGGTGCGCGCCGAGCGGCCACTGCCATGCCTGATCTCCGCTCGCGAGCGATTCCACAAAACGCGCATGCGCTGCGGCCAGCGCCTCAGCCTGCGCATCTGGAATCAGTCCGTCTACCATGTCGAACGACAGCGACAACCCAGCACCGTCCTCAATGACGTGGTGATCGATCCAGACCTGTGGCGTCTGAGTGATCGCGTGCACCGTTTTGCCTAACCAAGTCAGGGGGTTGTCATCGGCTTCGTGCGCACCGTGACCCAGGGCGCTGGTAAAGACGACGGGTATGGCATTGTTTGCATTGCCCCGCAGCCGACCGATCTCACGTGCCACGCGCACGCCGCTCCAGCCGTCGTGCTCCAGCGCATCGGCCAAGGACGCCTGCACCTGTGCCGCACGAGTGCGGAAATCGGCGCCACGCGCATCGACCTCAACCAGTACGGTCGAGGTGAAATCACCGACCACGCCGATGTACTCCGGTGGCGCTCGGAACAAGGTCAGCGTTAGCAAGAAACGCTGGCTACGCGACCATGCCGCTAGTACGTCAGCGTAGGCAGCTAAGAGTACGGTGGATGGCGTCATGCCGGCATCGCGAGCGCGTTTTTGCAACGCCGTCCATGCGCCGGCTTCCAGTCGTACGCTGCGTCTAACAAAACGCGGCGAACCGAGTTCTGACGGCGCTGTTGCGTGAGACAGTTGTGGTGGCCCAGGCAGATCCATCAGGCGTGGAGACCAATATGCTTCGGCCGAGGCGAGCGACAAAGCATCGGCTACATCTTCACGCACGAAGTCAGCGAATCGGCGGGTCGGTACTGGCAGATCTTGATCCGGGTGCGCGTAGTAGTGATGCCATTGGCGGTAGATCAGCAGGATGCTGGCAGCATCGGCGATCAATAAATCTAGGCCCATATGCAGGTGGCAGGTGTCGCCGACGCGGGTCACTCGCAACTCAAACAGCGGCCACTGTGCCGGGTCGAACATTCGGTGTGACATCGCTTCGCGCAGCGCCATTCGCTGTGACTGCGCCGATTCCCCGGAGCCGAAATCCTCTTCGGCGATGCGGTAATGGGGGACGCTGCGTTGAATTCGTTGGCGGCCATCGACGCTGATCACGGCGCGGAGCATTTCGTGGTGCTGAATCAACCGATTCCAGGCCGCTTCCAGACCCTGGACGCTAATGTTATCGAGCGCAAATTCGCGATAGGCGTAGCAGCCCACGCCGCCCAGATTGCTGGACTGTCGACCTATCCAATACGCGGTTTGGATTTCCGTGAGTGGGAAACTGTCTTCCAGCTCTGGTCCGCTTAAGTAGGCAACCAGCTGCTCGCGGTAACTAGCCAATTCGCGTTTGTCGTCTGCACTCAGGGCACCTTTTTGCGCACGGATCGCCAGCCGTCCAGCGTCCAGCGCAATGCGTATGCGGCGTTCGCGGTAGCGTTCGATCAGTAGCGCCATCGGATTGCTTGCTGAGCTCATCGATTCTCACTCGTTGGATTGCGAATATGCAGGCTGGTCACAAGATCAGGTCCTCCCATTCTTCAATGGGTACTGCGGACCTCGACGTGCTGCTCGGTGCTATGTCCTTGAGCAATTCAGCGATGCTGGCGCTGCTGAGCAGCTTGCCGATCGATGGCGCATCGCCGAATCGCCGCCGCAATCGGTTGCGCAGCTCTATCGCCATTAACGAATCGAAACCCAGCTGCAGCAAGCTGCGATCTTGGTCGATCGTGCGTCCCGCACTGGATTTTGAAATTCGGGCGATTTCTTCGATCAGGGTATTAACCGACGCATCATCGTGATCGTCTGCGCTCGGCTGCTTGACCTTTAGCGTGTCTAACAACGAGGCCACCAGCGTCGGCGCTGAGCCACTGGGATGTTGCGCTACCCACGTCTGCCAATCTATGTCGGCT
>QIMA01000072.1 GCA_003233535.1 Rhodanobacteraceae bacterium | reverse complement strand
AGGTGCAGTTAGGATTAGCCAGTTTGCTGGTCGATATCGGCAATTGGGAGGCGCTGCGCGGAGCACTGCGGGCAACCACGACGCAGACAGCGCAGTGGCCTTATACGTGGCAACAGCGAGCTTCGATGATCCGCGCGCAGCTGGCACTTGCCGACCGCGAAGCGACCGACGCCGCGCGGCTGATTGCGACCATTGTCAAACGAGCCGAGCAACGCGGTGACCCGTTCTTGCTTGCCGAAGTGCGCACGCTACGGGCGCGGCTATTGGCGATGCAAGGCCAACCAGAGGCAGCGCTGGCGGAACTGCGGGGATCCATCTATCAGCAGATTGCGCTGGCCAGTGCGCAAAGCTATCCCCTTTACAGAAGTCGCTATGCGGCGCGTGCGCTGGCCGATCTAGACGCTTATCTACAGCTATCGCATGAATTCGATCCGGGCCCGGAGGCGGCGAGGGAGCGCTTGAACTTGCTGGATCAGGTGCGCGCCGCTGGCGACCCGACGCGCGTAACAAACGCGGTTAGCACGGTCGATACGCCGGAACTAGGTGCTGCTCGCGCTCGCCTTAACGAGGGGTTGCGGCGACATTGGCTGCCGTATGCCGACGAGCCGCCAGAGGAAAGCAGTCACAAACTGCTGGACGCCCTGGCGCGCGTCGAGACGGCGCTGCAAACGCGATCCAGCGACCCTGCTCGTGTAGGCCATGAAGGAGCGCTGGATCCAGCGTCATCCACATTGGTTGTGTACTTGGGTGAAGTAAAGGGGTTCGTTTGGATTTCTCGACTAGACTCCCTACGCGAGGTGCCAATTGCCGACCCTGCAGCCTTGCTTGGGCACGCAGACCGGCTCTATCAAATGTTGACCGACCCTGCCTCCGAGATCGCCGCGATCGAGCAGCTAGCCGCCCAACTGTCAGCAACTCTGGGGCTGGATTCTGAGCATTCGGCGCAGTGGGTTGCCGCCTTAGATCCTTCGTTGGCTAGGATTCCGCCCGTCTTATTGCTTCGAGCTGATGGGAAGATTCCGTCGATTCGCCAGGTTGCATCGCTGTTAAGTGCTGGCGGCCAGAGCAGCGAGTGCTGTCAAACGATGGCGATCAACGCGTTTGCCGATCCCGTGGTCGGTGCGCCCAGCGGCAGCGGTCCTCGGCGCACCACAGACCTCAGCCGGCTGCCGGGCAGTCGCCGCGAGATTCGCCGCATAGCCAGCGATTGGCCGGGCGCCTTTAGCGCACACGTTGGCGCCGAATTCAGCGATGTGGCTGTGCTCTCGGCGCTGCAGTCGCCAACGACAATCGTGCACTTGGCGACGCACGGGTTGTTCGATCCGCGCGTTGTAGGTCTCAACAGTTTGCTCGCCATTGACGGCAACAACCCCAGTCGACTCAGCATCATTGGCTGGAACGACATTTTGCGGACCCGCATCCGGTCGCCGTTGGTGACCTTAGGGGCCTGCAATGCTGGAGCAGGTGTCGCGATTAACTATACCCATAGTGTGGGCCTAGCGCAGGCATTTTTAGCCGCTGGCGCTGGTGCTGTCGTGGCGCCAACCTGGCCGCTGGATGATTTGGCCAGCGAGGCCTTTGTAGCCGGATTCTATGCGGCTTTAGCGCAAGGCCTTGCGCCAGATCAGGCGATCGCACGATCGCAACAAACTATGCGCAACAGCGCTCGCTATGCGCATCCATTTCACTGGGCGACGATGCGCTACTACCAGTGAGTTGGCTCAGTAGCGAGTGCGAACGCTGATGCTGAACTCCAACAGATCTTCGGCCAGTGTGTCCACAATGGTTGCTCTGGAACATTTCTGTGGGTTCGCTCCGTTCGGCTCAGTGCTGCTGCTCTCGCAGAAATTTTGGATTGCAATTACTTCGCCGGCCATATTGAATATTGGGGAGCCGGAATTTCCGCGGTGGCTGTCCACGCTGGTTCGCAAATAGGGGCCTTTAAGGCCCCAGGCGCGGGGTGCCCGTTCCAAATGATCGGGTAATGGCACCACTGACTTCAGCGGTAAGCCAAACGGATGTCCGATCATTGCGACGAGGTCACCGTTGGCGACCAAATGGGCGCTCGCTAGAGGCAAAGCAGGTGGCAAAGGTGCTCCTCCAGCGTAGCTTTCGCAGCGCAATATGATCGCGTCGCCGGCTTCTCCGCTAATCTTGCTGACAATCGCGCAAAGCCTGAACACGTCCTCACGCGCTACAAAGTAGGTTGGATTTGCGCCGTTGCGCGCTGGCCGGTGCTGATGGGCATGCAAATTGAATACGACTAGCCAACGACCTGCAGCGAAATCCGGCAGCGAATGGGCGGCGCCGACCAATAGCCCGTGGCCGACGTGGAGAAAGGTCGCCGGTCGCGAAATGGCGACGCGCGGCTGCTCGCACCAGGGTGCTGGGATGGCGGCGATCCGATCTGTGGCCAAGTAGTAGCCGCCCGCGCCATCGCGCTGTAACGCGTCGGCCGGTATCAGCAAACCCACCGCAGATGAAGCCTCGGCCAGCGGTCGGTACGGCACCTTCGGCAAAGCATCCAGCTCACGGGTTTCGAGCAGTGTGACGTGCGCTTTTGCAGGCGTCGCGATAGCGAGCATTCGCCTGTTCCTATTCTGGCAAGGGTGGGTGCGAACCCGTTGGGTTCGCCCCTGTTGCTGCAGTGATTGCCTAACTTGGTGGATCTGGGTCGGTGTCGCTGCCCTCGTCAGGTTGGCAGTGTTTGCCGTCTAGGAAGTCGGCTTGATAAAGCGCCAAGTCGTGGCCTGCGCGCTCAGTGACGCTGAACGCCATTGCTCGACCGTACGCGGTGACCATG
>QIMA01000519.1 GCA_003233535.1 Rhodanobacteraceae bacterium | reverse complement strand
TTGACGATGCGCAGCAACTTTTCCGGTAACGCCGCAACGTGGCCGGCATCCTTGAGCTGCTGGGTGGCGATGCGTAGATGCAGCAAGGCACTCTCACCCACTTCCAGATCCGGGTGTGCTTCGCGCAGAGCATCAATCAACGCCTGCTCCAGTGCCGCCGCCTCAGCCAAACGGTCGGCTGAAGAGTGAGTCACTGCGCGATGCACATAGGCCGTCAGCGCGGTGTCATTGCTGGCGATACCTAGTCGCTCCAGGTCAAACAGGGCGCTGCGTACCTGTTCGGAGTTGAGCCCGGACTCGACCATCAGATCGTCAGTGGAGATCCCATCGTCCACATCGGCCTCAAGCAAGGCTGCGACGATGGCCAGCAACGGCTTCTGGTAGACGGCGATGATCTTGGCGCGGGCGAGCTTAGCGCGGACCTGCTCGATCGATTCGACCCGCAATGACGACGGAAAAACTTGGACATGATTCTCCTCGCGGGTCAGGAGCGAGGCTTCTTCCAGCCAGGAGACCGCGGTTTTGACTCGGGTATCGTCGGTTAGACGGTCGCGCTCAACGCTGCTGGCCTCATCGACGCTGAGGATTTCACCGGGCGTGGCGATCACTTCGCCATCCCCGCGCTTACGCCGATTGAGCATCCGCAGCGAGCGTAGGATGGACTGGATGTCGGCTTGGCTGAGCCGAGAGCGGGCGTTCATGCTGAACTGATGATCGACGTCTTCGCTGCTGTAGAGCAGAACGCAGCGCGCCGCGTGGCGATCGCGTCCGGCTCTACCGGCTTCTTGCAAGTAGTTCTCTAGCGAGCCAGGGACATCGGCGTGAATGACCAGACGCACGTCCGGCTTGTCGATGCCCATGCCGAAGGCGTTGGTGGCGCAGATGACGCGTAACTCGCCGCCGACAAAGCGGGTTTGCACGCTTTTCTTTGAATCCGGACGCAAGCCAGCGTGAAAGTGCTCCGCGGCAATGCCCTTGAGGCGTAGAAACTCGGCGCTGTCCTCGCAGCGTTTGCGGCTGGCGCAATAGACAATCGCACCGCCCTCGTCGGATTCCAGCAGCGCCGCCAAGTGCTGGTAAACGTCCTCGAGCTTGTTGCCGACGCTGGTCGGGTAAACCTCAAAATGCAAGTTGTCGCGTTTGGCGCCGCCATCGAGTAGCTGCAGTTGCAGGCCTAGCTTGCGCTGAAAGTGGTCAACGATGTCGGCCACGACCTCGGGCTTGGCGGTGGCGGTTAGGCACAGCAGTGGCGGTGCTGCAGCCGCGCCCGCCGACTCGCCGATAAAACGCGCGATATAGCGGTAGTCAGGGCGGAAGTCATTGCCCCACTTGGACAAGCAGTGCGCCTCGTCGATTACCCAACCACCGATCTGGCGCTGCGCTATCGCCTTGCGTAAGCTGCGGTTGCGCAACTGTTCTGGGGAAATGAGCAGGATCGCCAGATCGCCTAAACGCAATCGATCCAGCACGTCGGCACGCTCGGGCATGCTCAACAGGCCGTTGTAGGCCGCCACATTGGCGTGGCCGCGGGCCTGCAGCCCAGTGACCTGGTCGGCCATCAGTGCCACCAGCGGTGAGATCACCACGGTTAGCGTGCCGCAGTGTTGATAGCGCGCCAGGGCGGGAATTTGATAGCACAGCGATTTGCCGGCGCCGGTGGGCAGGATTCCGAGCATGTGCTCGCCGCGCATTGTTTGCGCCACGATGCGCTGCTGCAGCGATTCGCCGCTGTGAATGTCGCGTGGCTCGGGCCGAAACTCCATCTGCGCGCCGAACTGACGTTTGAGCTGTGCGCGAGCGTCGTGGTGCTCACCACACCAAGCGCAGTTGCCGACCGTGCAGGCCCGATTACGCAGCCGATCGACGATTGTCGGCGCTTGCGGAAACTGATGGCGAACCCAGGCCGGCATCACCGAATTGCCACCGGCAACGCTGAGCCAAGCCAGGGCGAAGTTCAGCTCCCAGGCCTGAGCAGCACCAGCATCGAGGGTCTGTGTTGCTTGATTGGGGCATGCCAAGTTGGCCACCGCCGCCGTCATGGCCGCTCGTGCGGCATCATCAGTAGGGCGGGTTTGGCGGCGTACGCTGGTGAAGAATGCATCGACGCCTGCCGCGTTCGGCTCAGTGGTGCTAAGCCAGTGCCAGGCGGCGACCAGATCGGGGGTAGTCGCGTGGGTTTGCCGTAGCGCTTGCTGTTGGTCAGCAAATAGGCTCAGCGTGAGCTGAGCATCCAATTCGGGGTCATTGCGCTGGCCGCGCACCAGTCGCCCGTTTTGATAGTCCTTAACTAGGTGGTGATAAGGGTTGCGCGGAAAGGCCAGCGGATTGAGTCGCAGTGTATCTACGCTGGGCAACTGCAACAGGCGTAGGTCTGGCCGTGCTGCGGCCAGCTGAGGGCGATCAAAGGCCTCAATGTTGTGACCCAGCAGAAACTTGGCACCAACCGCGAGGTGGTCAAGCTGCGCAAGCGCAGTCTGCAAATCGCCGCCGCGGAAGATCAGGCGCTGATCGGTGTCGCCGCGAATCGCGGCAAAGCGATGAATGCGGCCGTCCTTGATGCCAACTTCAAGATCCAGCGACAAACAACGTGGGGCAAAGGCTGGCGGCATGAATGAATAGACGGCTGGAATCGCGGCGCGATTAGTCTAGCCCGGATGTTTCATAAACTTCACGCGCCCTCGCTAGGCCCTTGGTCGCCCAGCGACTATTCTCAGTCGGGTGTATGAACCACTACACCGCTTCTTTAGAAAAAACCACCGGGCAATCAATGTCCTGCGCGATCATCGCGCGAGTTCATGAAATATCCG